>NZ_SOGW01000003.1:0-41244 GCF_004403075.1 Cryobacterium sp. TMT2-10
GTCGAGAGTGCCCGTTCCAACGGGCACTCTCGACCGGAACGGCCACAGTGGCGGGCTACTTGATCAGTTCGCGCATGCCCCGGTCGAGTTCGGCGAGGGTCTCCTCGGCGGCGGCCTTGCGCTCGGCGACGGATCCGTTGGTGCTGCTGGTGTCGAGGTAGACCTTGAGCTTGGGCTCGGTGCCGCTCGGGCGCACCATCACGCGGGAGCCGTCGGCGAGCCGGATCCGCAGCACGTCGCTGGGCGGCAGGCCGTTGAAACCGGCGGCGAGGTCGTCGATGTGGTCCACCGCGATCCGTCCGACGAAGGCCGGGGGGCTCTCCCGCAGCCGGGCCATGACTCGTTCGATCTCGGTCAGGTCGGTGACCCGCACCGAGATCTGACCGGATGCGAAGTGGCCGAACCGTTCGCTGAACCGGTCGAGGTGCTCGGCCAGGGTGACACCCTCGGCCTTGAGGTCGCTGACCAGGGACAGCAGCGCGACTGCCGCGGAGATGCCGTCCTTGTCCCGCACGGTGCGCGGGTTCACGAGGTATCCCAGCGCCTCTTCGAAACCGAAGATGAGGCCGGGGGCGCGGGACACCCATTTGAAGCCGGTGAGGGTGTCGGTGAACCGCAGCCCGTAGGCCTGAGCGACGGCCTGCAGGGCGGGGGTGGAGACGATGGAGCAGGCGAGCGTGCCCGTGGCCCCGCCGTGGCCGGGCGCACCGGACGCGATCTCCGCGGCCCGCCAGCCAAGGAGGGCCCCGACCTCGTTGCCGCTGAGCCGGCGGTAGCCGCTCGCGGTTCCCTCCTGCGGGATGGCGATCGCGAGCCGGTCGGCGTCGGGGTCGTTGGCGATGATCAGTTCCGCGCCGACCTCCCTGGCCGTCTCGTAGGAGAGGTCCATCGCGCCGGGTTCCTCCGGGTTGGGGAATGCGACGGTGGGGAATGCGCCATCCGGAGCGATCTGGGCGTCGACCAGGGTCGGCAGGTCGAAACCGGCCGCCTCGAGCACGCGCCGGGTGGTGTCCCAGCCGACGCCGTGCAGCGCCGTGTAAACCGTGGTCACCTGCGCGCGCGGCGGGTGGGCGATGCTCGCGGTCTCGTCGATGTAGGCCTGCACGACCGACTCGGGGGCCGTCTCGTAAGGGGCCCGGGGCAGCTGCGGAACCTGCTGCTCGGCGGCGACGCGCAGGATCTCGGCCGCGATGGCCGCGTCGTCGGGTGACACGATCTGGGAACCCTGGTTGGCGCCGCCCAGATAGACCTTGTAACCGTTGTCGTTCGGGGGATTGTGCGAGGCGGTGACCATGACGCCGGCGCCGACGTCGAGGTGGCGCACCGCGAAGGCGAGAACGGGCGTAGGGAGCAGGCGGGGGAGCAGGATGGCGCGCACCCCGGCCCCGGCCATCACGGCGGCCGAATCGGTGGCGAACACCTGGGAGTTCTTGCGGCCGTCATAACCGATGACGACCGAGGGGACCCGGTCCGGCGGCGTGGTCTTGATCAGGAAGGCGGCCAGACCGGCGGCGGCCTGGCAGACGAGCACGCGGTTCATCCGATTGGAGCCGGCGGCGATCGCGCCGCGCAGGCCGGCCGTGCCGAAGGCGAGGCGGTCGTCGAAGCGGGAGTGCAGCTCGGCCAGGGCGCCGGCGTCGCCGTCGGCGACCCCGCGGAGGAGGGCGCGCAGTTCGGCCTGGGTCTCCGGGTCGGGGTCCTGGTTCAGCCAGGCGCCGGCCGTGGCGACCAGGGTCGAGGTTGCATCCGTTGCGCCCGTGCCGGCGTTGCCGGACGGGTCAGCCGGCTGAATGGTGTCCAGCACCATCGTGTTCGGCAGGAGCGCGTCGTTCGCCGCGTCGGTGCCGGCGTCTGCGTCTGCGTCTGCGGTGCTCTCCGAGGGGGTGGAGTGCCGGCCCCGGGCCGTCGCGTCGGTCTCGCCGGGGTTGCGGGCATCCGTGTTCAGAGCATCCGTGTTCAGGGCATTCGGGTTGTTGACGCCGTCCGGGTTGATGCCGTCGGCGCTCATGTCGGCGAGGCTCACAGTGCGGCCACGATCCGGGCGAGCAGCGCGCTGATGACCGGTTCGGCAGACTTGCCGGCGTCGAGCACCTCGGCATGGCTGAGCGGCTCCGTCTGGATCCCGGCCGCGAGGTTGGTGATCAGGGAGAGGCCGAGGACCTCCATCCCGGCCTGGCGGGCCGCGATGGCCTCCAGCGCCGTGGACATGCCGACGATATGGCCGCCGATGACCCTGGCCATCTGCACCTCGGCCGGTGTCTCATAGTGCGGCCCGCGGAACTGGCAGTAGACGCCCTCGTCGAGCGTCGGGTCGATGGTGCGGGCCAGGTCGCGCAGCCGGCGGGAGTACAGGTCGGTCAGGTCGACGAACGTCGCACCCTCGAGCGGTGAGTCAGCGGTGAGGTTGATGTGGTCGCTGATCAGCACGGGCGTGCCGGGCGTCCAGGTCTCACGGATGCCGCCGGCCCCGTTGGTGAGGATCATGGTCGTCGCGCCGGTGGCGGCAGCGGTGCGCACACTGTGCACCACCCGGCGCACGCCGTGGCCCTCGTAATAGTGCGTGCGGGCGCCGATCAGGAGCGCGCGCTTGCCGCCGGGCAGCAGCACCGAGCGGAGCTTGCCGGCGTGCCCGGCGAGGGCGGGAGCGCTGAAGCCCGTGATCTCCTCGGCGTCGAGGGTGTGGGTGGTCTCGCCGATCAGGTCGGCGGCGCGGCCCCAGCCGCTGCCCAGGGTCAGGGCGATGTCGTGGCGGGCGATGCCCGTGGCCTCGGCGATCTCCCGCGCGGCGGTCCGTGCGACGTCGAACGGATCGGTTTCGGGAACGTCGAGCGGATTAATGTCGGTCATCAGCATCCCGTCATTCTAATTGCTCCTCGTTTTCGGCGGCGTGCCCGTGACTGATTCGACGGAGATTCTGCGATTTTAGGGCCGAAAACGGGCCTGAGCGTCAGATTCCGTGCATATCTCCGTCGAATTGGTTCGGCCGGGGAGGGGCTCGGTTGGCGGGGGCCGCCGCGAGACGGGAGAATATGAGCATGGCCTACGAGTTCGAACGCAAGCAGCGCATCGCTATCCTCGGCGGAGGGCCTGGCGGGTACGAAGCCGCCCTCGCCGGCGCCCAGCAGGGGGCCGAGGTCACCCTCGTCGAGCGCGTCGGGGTCGGCGGTTCCGCCGTGATCACGGATGTCGTCCCCTCCAAGTCCCTCATCTCCACCGCCGAGGCCACCAACTCCATCGGCGAGGCCACCGACCTCGGCGTGCAGCTGTTCGTGCGCAACGAGCTGGGCAAGCCGGCCCGCCCGGAAGTGGCCATCAACCTCGCCGCGGTCAACAAGCGGCTCCTGGCCCTGGCCCGCCAACAGTCCGAGGACATGAAGGCGACGCTGATGCGCGCCGGCGTGAACCTCGTCAGCGGCCACGGCCGCCTCGACGGCACCAGCGGTCTGATCGTCTCGACGGCCGAGGACGGCTCCGGCATCGACTTCGACCGGATCGAGGCGGACACGATCGTCGTCTCCGTCGGCGCGACCCCGCGCATCCTGCCGACCGCGATCCCCGACGGCGAACGCATCCTCAGCTGGACCGAGCTCTACAACCTGCGCGCGGTGCCCGAGCACCTCATCGTGGTCGGCTCCGGCGTGACCGGCGCCGAGTTCGCGTCCGCCTATCGCGCCCTCGGCGCCCGGGTCACGCTGATCTCCAGCCGCGACCAGGTTCTGCCCGGCGAGGACGCGGACGCGGCCGCCGTGATCGAGAACGTCTTCAAACGCAACGGCATGGTCGTGCTCAGCAAGTCCCGCGCCGCCTCGGTCGTGCGCACGGAGACCGGCGTGCTGGCCACGCTCTCCGACGGTCGCACGGTCGAGGGCAGCCACTGCCTGATCGCGGTGGGGTCCATTCCGAACACGGCCGGGATCGGGCTCGAGGAGGCGGGCGTGCAGCTCACTGAATCCGGGCACATCCGGGTGAACCGGGTCGCGCGCACGTCCATCCCGAACATCTACGCGGCCGGCGATTGCACGACGGAGCTGCCGCTGGCATCCGTCGCCTCGATGATGGGGCGCACCGCCGTGTTCCACGCCATGGGCGACGCGGTCAAGCCGATCGAGATTCGCAACGTCTCGGCCAACATCTTCACCCAGCCGGAGATCGCCACCGTGGGCTGGACCCAGAAGCAGATCGAGGACGGCCTCACCCGCGGCATCATCCACAAGCTGCCGCTCTCGTCCAACCCGCGGGCCAAGATGATGGGCATCAAGGACGGCTTCGTCAAGCTGTTCGCGACCACGACCACCGGCACCGTGATCGGCGGCGTGATCGTGGCGCCCAAGGCGAGCGAACTGATCTTCCCGCTGGCGCTGGCCGTGGAGCACCGGCTCACCGTCGACGAGGTCGCGATGGCGTTCCCGGTCTACCCGTCGCTGACGCACTCGATTTCGGATGCCGCCCGCGCCATGCACATCGTGCAGTAGCCCCGGGCCGCGGCGAGATCTTCGCCGCGTCACACCAAAAAAACCCTCGTTCCCGGAACGAGGGTTTTTTTGGTGCGACTGAGCGGAATGGAGCCGAGACCTGAGGCCGGGCGTCAGGCGTCGAGCACGGCCATCAGCAGGAAACCGGATGCCACGGTGGCGCCGATGACGGCGCCGACGGTGCCGACCACGCCGTCCTTGTGGGCGGTCAGCGGCTGCTCCATCTTCATGGCCTCGAGTACGAGCAGCAGGTCGCCCTTGACGACGCTGTCACCCTCGGCGACGGCCAGCTTCACGATGGTCGCCTGCATCGGGGCGTGCACCGCATCGCCCGTCGCCGTCTGGATCGAGTGGGAGCCTCCACGGCGCCGGGGCGCGGGGCCGGCCGTGTTCTCGGAGCCCGTGCCGGGGAGCAGCCGCACGGGTAGGCTGACCTCGATCCGGCGGCCCTCCACCTCCACGACCACGTTGTGGCGTTTCTGGGGACCGGTGAGTTCTTCCGGGGAACCGTTCCACGGCTCGATGTCGTTCTGGAACTCGGTTTCGATCCAGCGGGTGTAGATCGAGAACGGCGCTCCGTCGGCCGGTGCGAAGGCGGGGTCGCGCACGATGCGGCGATGGAAGGGCAGCACGGTCGGCAGGCCGGCCACTTCGAACTCGTCCAGGGCCCGGCGGGAGCGCTCGAGGGCCTCTTCCCGGGTGGCTCCGGTCACGATCAGCTTCGCCAGCAGGGAGTCGAACGACCCGGAGATGACGTCTCCGGCCTGCACGCCGCTGTCGACGCGCACGCCGGGGCCGCCGGATGGCTTGAACACGTGCACGGGGCCGGGGGCGGGCATGAAGCCGCGGCCGGCATCCTCGCCGTTGATCCGGAATTCGAAGGAGTGCCCGATCGGTTCCGGGTCGCCGTAGGTGAGGTGCCCGCCCTCGGCGAGACGGAACTGCTCGCGCACCAGGTCGATGCCGGTCACTTCCTCCGACACGGGGTGCTCGACCTGCAGCCGGGTGTTGACCTCGAGGAAGGACACCGTCCCGTCCTGGCCGATCAGGAATTCGCAGGTGCCGGCGCCGACGTAGCCGACCTCGGCGAGGATCGCCTTGGAGGCGCGGTACATCTCGTCGCGTTGCGCGTCGGTGAGGAACGGCGCGGGCGCCTCCTCGACCAGCTTCTGGTGGCGGCGCTGCAGTGAGCAGTCGCGGGTGGAGACCACCACGACGGTGCCGTGGGCGTCGGCGAGGCACTGGGTCTCGACGTGGCGGGGCTTGTCCAGGTATTTCTCGACGAAGCATTCGCCGCGGCCGAACGCGGCGACGGCCTCGCGGGTGGCGGAGTCGAAGAGTTCGGGAACCTCTTCCCGGGTGCGGGCGACCTTCAGGCCGCGGCCGCCGCCGCCGAAGGCGGCCTTGATCGCGACCGGCAGGCCGTGCAGGTCAACGAAGTCGAGGACCTCGGAGGCATCCACGACCGGGTTGAGGGTGCCGGGCGCCATCGGTGCGTGCACCCTCTCGGCGACGTGCCGGGCGGACACCTTGTCGCCGAGCTTCTCGATCGCCTCGGGGGAGGGGCCGATCCAGATCAGGCCGGCGCCGATGACGGCGCGGGCGAAGTCGGCGTTCTCGGCGAGGAACCCGTAGCCGGGGTGCACGGCGTCGGCGCCGGACCGCCTGGCCACCGAGAGGAGCTTCTCGATCACGAGGTACGTTTCCGCGCTCGTGGTGCCGTCGAGCCCGTAGGCCTCGTCGGCGAGGTGCGAATGCATCGAGTCGCGATCCTGGTCGGCATAGACGGCGACCGAGAGGATCCCGCTGTCCTTGGCGGCGCGGATCACCCGGACGGCGATTTCGCCCCGGTTTGCGATGAGGACCTTCGTTATTGGGGGCACAGTGCCCTAGCTTATGGCGCTCGGCCCCCTCGGTTTTGGTTCTCTCCCACAAAAAGAGGGGCGATAAAAGTGCGGATGCCTACAATCGGGTGCCAAACGGGTGCCGCAGGTCAGTTCGAGGGGCGGTTCCACAGGCTCGGCCAGGAGTGACCGAGCCGGTTCACGAGCCGCCGCAGCGTCGGGAGGGAAAGCCCCACGACGGTGGAGGGGTCCCCGTCGATGTGGGTGATGAAGGGCGCGCCGAGGCTGTCGATCGTGAACGCGCCGGCCACGAACAGGGGCTCGCCGGTCGCGATGTAGGCGTCGAGCTCGGCATCCCCGATATCGTCGGCGAAGGTGACGTCGGCGACCGCGACGGCCCCGACGGCCTGCCCGGCCACGCCGTTCGTGTGGTCGATCAGCCAGTGGCCGGAAAACAGCTGCCCGGTGCGGCCGCGCTGCAGCTGCCAGCGTTCACGGGCCTTCTCGCTCGTGTGCGGCTTGCCGTAGATGACGTCGTCGATCACGAAAACCGAATCGCCGCCGAGCACGAGGCCGTCCCCGATGTCGCCCGCCCGGGTCAGCGCGAGGGACACGGCCTCCGCCTTCGCCCGGGACAGCAGCTCCACCACCCTGTGCGGGGTGAGGGGCGCGCCGCTGTGCCGGGCGGCTTCGGCCGCCACGGCATCCTCGTCCACGTCGGGGGCCAGGGTTACGGGTTCGACGCCCGCCGAGCGCAGCAGCATGAGCCGTGCCGGAGACGTGGACGCCAGGTAGAGGCGCATGGTTTCCCTTCGTGCGTGGGGGTGAGGCTCGTGCAGGGGATAAGCGGTGTGGGATCATCGATGAATGGGCACCAGCAACGACAACCAGGCAGACCAGAGCGGGCACTCCGCAGAAGTGGGCGCGGAACTCGAACTCGACGTCACAAACGTAGCTCACGGCGGCATCTTCATCGCCCGGCATGAGGGTCGCGTGGTCTTCGTCAGCGACACCATGCCGGGGGAGCGTGTGCGCGCCCGGCTGACCTCGGCCAGCCACAAGAGCTTCTGGCGGGCCGAAACGGTCGAGGTCCTGACCGAGGCGCCCGAGCGCCAGCCGCACATCTGGGCGTCCGCCGCGCTCGAGCGCGACCCGGACGACCGTGCCGGCGGCGCGGAGTTCGGCCACATCGAGCTCGGCCACCAGCGCGAGCTCAAGCGCCAGGTGCTGGCCGACGCCCTCAAACGGATGGCCGGCATCGAGTCCGAGGTCACGGTCGAGCCCGTCCAGGTGGGCCGCAACGCGTCCCCCGGCGACGCCGCCGACGGCACGGGCTGGCGCACGCGCGTGCGCCTGCACGTCGACGAGGACGGCTTCGTCGGCCCCTACGCCGCCCGCTCCCACCGGGTGATCCCGGTCGGGGACCTGCCGCTCGCCGACCGGCTGCTGGAGGCGGCCGCGCCGCTCGACCAGCGTTTCAAGGGCGCCGCAGCCGTCGATGTCGTCGCGCCCAGCCTGGGTTCCGTGCAGGTGCTCGTGGCCGAGCAGGACGCGGCGGGCAAGCGCCGCCCCACCCCGCGCACGCTCATTCGCGAGGTCGTCGGGGAGCGCGAGTTCCGACTCGACGCCGCCGGCTTCTGGCAGGTGCACACCAGCGCGGCCGAGACCCTCTACCGGGCGGTGCAGGACACCATCGACCCCGACGAGTTCGACCCGCGGGCCGCGAACCTCGACCTCTACGGCGGGGTCGGCCTGCTCGCCGCCGCGGTCGGCGACCGGTTCGGCCACGACTTGCGCATCACCTCGGTCGAGAGCGACGCCCAGGCCACCGACTTCGCCGCCGAGAACCTGGCCGAATGGGTCGGCGCCAGTGTGCAGACCTCCCGGGTCGACCGGTTCCTCAGCGGCCTGGTGCGCGATTCCAGCGCCGCCGAACGGGCCAGGCAGAACGCGGCCACGGTCATCCTCGACCCGCCGCGCGCCGGTGCGGGCAAGGAGATCATCGACCAGCTCGGGGCGCTCGGCCCGCGTCAGATCGTCTACGTGGCCTGCGACCCGGTCGCGCTGGCCCGAGACATCGCGCTCCTCGCCGGGCACGGATACACCCTGCGCACCCTGCGCGCCTTCGACCTGTTTCCCAACACCCACCATGTTGAGAGCATCGCGCTGCTGTCCAGATAGCTATCGTTGACCTGTATGACGTTGACCTGTACGACAACGTGAGGATGTAGGACCCATGACCGACCCGACCACACCCGTGACCGCGGCCACCCTGCCCGAGGGCGGCATCGTCCTCGACCACCCCGTGCGGGTCGGGATCGCCGACGACCACGAGTCGGTGCGCCTGGGCATCAAGGCCGCCTGCGAGAACGTCGGCTTCGAGGTCATCTTCACCGCTCCCACCGTGCAGGAACTCATCGACGGGATCAACGGCCGCCCGGTCGACGTCATCGTGCTCGACCTGTCGCTGGGCGACGGCTCGCGCGTCACCGACAATGTGCATCGGGCCCAGAGCACCGGGGCATCCGTGCTGGTGCACAGCATCGCGGACCGGGTCGCACTGGTCAGGGAGGCGCTCGCGGCCGGAGCGGCCGGGGTGATCCCCAAATCCTCGCCCACGACGACCGTGATGGCGGCGGTGGCATCCGTCGCCCGCGGCGACGTGCTCAACAACCTCGAATGGGCCACGGCCATCGACGCAGACCGTGACTTCGCGAAGGCGCAGTTGGGTCGACGGGAGCGCGACGTGCTGCACCTCTACGCCTCCGGCCTGCCGCTGAAGATGGTCGCGATGCAACTCGGCATCGCGCACTCGACCGCCCGCGAATACCTCGACCGCATCCGCGTGAAGTACATCGAGGTCGGCCGGCCGGCGCCCACGAAGGTGGACCTGCTCCGCCGAGCCGTCGAAGACGGAATCCTGCCGGGCCTCGACCCGGACGGCGGGGATGCTCGCGGCTGACACTGCGGGCGGGCTCGGGCACGCTCCCGTGCCTCCCACAGAACTCGACCCCCACGGCTCCGACCTGATCGCCGGCCCCCGTCAGCCGCGCAACCCGATCAGTCGCACCCGGATCGAGGTGGTCGTATCCCGCGCCCTCGCCGGCGTGGGGGTGGTTTTCGCGCTTCAGGCGATGCCCATCATGTTCGCGCAGGCCCCCGAACGGCTGCCGATCATGGGCTTCCTCGCGCCGGTGCTGCTCGGCCTGTCCCTCGCCGCCGTCGTCGTGGCGGCCGTCACGAAGACGGCGGTCCGGGCGGCCACCGGCACCGTCGCGGTGTTCTACCTGGGCGCGCTCATCGCGTGGCCCCTGCTCATGATCAACCCGAACCAGGTGCTCGACGGCAAGCCGTGGCTCTGGTACATGTGCACCATCGCGACCGCCTGTGCGGCGGTCGCGTTCCCACTGGCCTGGGCCGCCGTGTACACCCTCGCGGTGCCGGTCGTCTACGGAGTCATCCGGTCCCAGCCGTCCGGCGGCGGCGCCGACGTGCTCCTGTCCTCCCTCGACGCCGTGTACGCGATCCTCCTTGGCGAGGTCATCCTGATCATCATCTTCATGCTCAGGCAGACGGCGGGCGCCGTGGACGCGGCGCAGACGAACGCATTGCACCAGTACGCGAACGCTGTGCGGCAGCACGCCACCGAAGTCGAACGCGTGCAGGTGGACTCGATCGTGCACGACAGCGTGCTCGCCACGTTCCTCGCCGCCGCGGCGGCGGGCGGCCCGAAGGCGTCGGAACTGGCCTCCGGGATGGCGGCGGATGCCCTGAACCGGCTCAATGAAGCGGCCCTGGTGCCGGCCGGTGACGACAGTCTGGTGCCGTTCGGCGAGCTGGCAGCGCAGATCCGTGCGGCGGCCGAGCGTTTCCCTGTCCCGTTTGCCGTCACCGAGTGCCAGATCGAGTCGCTCCGCCTCCCGGTGCACGCGAGCGAAGCGATCCTCGCAGCGAGCGTGCAGGCCATGGTGAACAGCGTGCAGCACGCGGGGACGGCCGAGTTCACACCCGATCGCACGCTGACCCTGAGCGCGAACGCCCAGGGCGGCTGCACCGTCACAATCGCGGATTCCGGCGTGGGCTTCGACCCGGCCGCGGTGCCGGCCGAACGGCTGGGCCTGCGCATCTCGATCCAGGACCGTGTCGCCAGCGCCGGCGGGTCGGTTGCGGTGTGCTCCGAGATCGGCCGGGGCACCACCATCACCATCGAATGGCCGCCCGCGCCCGCGAGGCACGCGTCATGATCACCGTGCCGCGCGGCCTCGTGCTCTCCCTGGCCGCCCTCTTCTCCACCTACCATGTCCTGCTCGGCATCTATTCTCTGAACCAGCCGCGCACGCCGGGGCCGGCAGTCCTGGCGATCGTCGTCTACTTCGTCGCGACCGTGCTGAGCCTGTGGCCCACGAGCCCCATGCGGATGCCGCTGTGGCTGGCCTTCTTCAACGTCGCGGTCTGCGCCATGATCCCGCTGCTCGTGGTCAGCCAGCTGGACGGGTCCGTGGACAACGGTTACGCCACCTGGTACGTCGCGGCGGTCGGAACCCTGATGACCATCACGGCCACCCGGCGGCAGCCGGCGCTCGCCTGGGTCGGCGCCGGGGCGTTGGTGGTGCACACGGTCGTCTGGGCCGGTCCGGCGGCCCTGGGGTCGATGGGCGTGATCGGAAGCGTCGTCTGGGTCGCGGTCGCCGTCATTCTCGCCCGCGCGCTGGCCAAAGCGGGCCGGGACGCCCGGCAGTACGCCCTGGCCGAACGGGAGGCGACCGAGTGGCAGGCCGCCCAGGAGGCCCACCTCTACGAGCGCCAGGTGCGCCTGGCCCAGACCATCCGCCTGGCCGCGCCGATGCTGCGCCGCATCATCGACCGGGGCGGCGACCTGACCGCCGAGCAGCGCCAGGAATGCCGCTACCTCGAGGCCGCCGTGCGCGACGAGATCCGCGGTCGCAAGCTGCTCAACGACGCCGTGCGCGACCAGGTCATGGCCGCCCGCCGCCGGGGTGCGATCGTCACCCTGCTCGACGAGGGCAACATCGACGACATCCGCGGCCCCGAGCTCGAAACCGTCCTCAACACGCTGGCGGCCGCGATCGGCGGCACCACGGCCGACTCGATCATCGCGCGCACCGCCGGTGACGGATCCGCCACCGCGGTCACCGTCGTCGGACTCAGCAGCGCGGATGCCCGACTCAGCGCGCTCGGACAGGAATCGCCCGAACCCGAGGTCGACCTGTGGCTGGAGATCCCGCGCTGACAGCGAGCGGCCCGCGGGCTCGGTTCAAGCAGGGCCGGTCAAAGCGAAAGGGGACCAACCGTGAGGTTGATCCCCTTTCGACATTCCGTGTCAGGGCGACAACCCGAATGTCACCCTGACTCGCCCCCACAACTCGCCTGCTTACCCTAGTCGGCGAGATCTGGCTGTGAAGTTCTGAGAACCTCACCGGCAAGTTCAATCATGCTTGAACCGGAACCACGAAAAAAGTCGGCATTTAGGGGGACCGGCTGGGCCGGCATCCGTTCTCAGGCGGAGAAGCCGCGCCACCGGCCGTCGCCGGGCACCATCGGCGTGCGGATGCCGCGCTGGCTGCGCTGCCAGGCGCTCTGGCCTCGTGCCGGCGCCTGGCGCAGGCTGTCGTTCTCTTCCCGCATCAGGCCGTGCAGCACCGCCGACAGGGCCGCGGCCTCGTGCGGGGTGACGCCGCGGGTCAGGAAGCGCATCTCGGCGGCCGGGTCGGGGGAATTCGCTGGATCGGTCATGGTGCCCGCCTACAGCGGAATGTTCCCGTGCTTCTTGGGCGGCAGGCTCGCGCGCTTGGTGCGCAGGGCGCGCAAAGCCTTGGTGATCGCGACGCGGGTTGTGGCCGGCTCGATGATGCCGTCCAGCTCGCCGCGTTCGGCGGCCAGGAACGGGCTCGCCACGTTGTAGGTGTACTCGTTGGCCAGGCGGGTGCGCACGGCGGCGACGTCCTCATCGGCTGCCTCGGCCTTCTTGATCTCGGCCCGGTAGAGGATGTTCACCGCACCTTGGCCGCCCATGACGGCGATCTCCGCGGTCGGCCAGGCCAGGTTGATGTCCGCGCCGAGCTGCTTGGAACCCATCACGATGTACGCGCCGCCGTAGGCCTTGCGCAGGATGACCGTGACCAGCGGCACGGTCGCCTCCGCGTAGGCGTAGAGCAGCTTGGCGCCGCGGCGGATGATCCCGGTCCACTCCTGGTCGGTGCCGGGCAGGAAGCCGGGCACGTCGACCAGGGTGAGGATCGGGATCGAGAACGCGTCGCAGAACCGCACGAACCGGGCGGCCTTCTCGCCGGCCGGGATGTTGAGCGTGCCGGCCATGGCGCTGGGCTGGTTGGCGACGATGCCGATCGAGCGTCCCTCGACCCGGGCGAAGCCGACCACGATGTTCGGGGCGAACAGCGGCTGCGTCTCGAGGAAGTCGCCGTGGTCGACGATGTGCTCGATCACGGTCTTCACGTCGTAGGGCTGATTCGGGGAGTCGGGGATGATCGTGTTCAGCTTGAGGTCGGCATCCGTCGTCTCCAGCTCGATGTCGCTGTCGTACACGGGCAGGTCGGCCAGGTTGTTGTCCGGCAGGAAGCTGAGCAGGGTGCGGGCGTAATCGAGGGCGTCGGGTTCGTCGCTGGCCAGGTAGTGCGCCACCCCGGAGACCGTGTTGTGGGTGAGCGCGCCGCCGAGTTCTTCCATGCCGACGTCTTCACCGGTGACGGTCTTGATCACGTCGGGGCCGGTGACGAACATCTGGCTGGTCTTGTCGACCATGATCACGAAGTCGGTCAGGGCGGGGGAGTACACGGCGCCGCCGGCCGCGGGGCCGCAGATGATGGAGATCTGGGGGATGACGCCGGACGCGGCCGTGTTGCGGCGGAAGATCTCGCCGTACTTGCCCAGGGCGACGACGCCCTCCTGGATGCGCGCTCCGCCGGAGTCGAGGATGCCGATGATGGGCACCCCGGTCTTGAGGGCGAGGTCCATCACCTTGATGATCTTCTCGCCGGCGACCTCGCCGAGCGATCCGCCGAAGATGGTGAAGTCCTGCGAGTACACGGCCACCTGGCGGCCGTGGATGGTTCCGGTGCCGGTGACGACGGCGTCGCCGTACGGTCGCTTCTTCTCCATCCCGAACGCGTGCGTGCGGTGGCGCACGAACTCGTCCAGCTCGACGAAAGAACCCTGGTCGAGCAGCATGGCGATGCGCTCCCGGGCGGTCATCTTGCCCTTGGCATGCTGTTTCTCGATCGCGGCCTCACCGCTGGCCGTCACGGCTTCGTGGTAGCGCAGCTTGAGGTCGGCGAGCTTTCCAGCCGTGGTGTACAGGTCGGGGCCCGCAGCGGGCGAGTTCTCAGTCACGCCGTTCACTCTACCGGCCAGCCCCTGCCCCCGATCGTTGACGATTGTCTACAAAAACCGGTCGGTTTGCTGGTCGCTTCCCCTTCTCCCCGTGTTCTCCCCGCGGCCAACTCAGGAGAAACGCCCACTGGGCGGCCAAAAGAGGATGATTAGGCCCGGATTCGGGAGAATAGCCTGAGTTAGCCACGAGAAGAGGGCCGCATGGAGTTTCCGCTCAGCCGCGAGGTCGTACCGCGTTTCGAGTACCTGGCCGAGACCGGGTCGACGAACGACGAGCTCGTCGGCCACGCGGCGGGCACGGATGCCGCCGCCTGGCCCGACCTGTCGACGGTCGTCACCGACAACCAGACTCGCGGTCGCGGCCGATTGGGTCGCACCTGGCTGGCCCCCACCGGCAAATCCCTGGCCGTCTCCGTGCTGCTCCGCCCCCGGGTCGGGGGAGCCCCGCTGCCCGTCGACCACTTCGGCTGGTTCCCGCTGCTGGCGGGGGCGGCGATGACGCGCGCCGTGCGGGCGGCCGTGGAAGCCGGGCTCGCCGCCCGGGCCGCGCCGCCGGACGAGGACAGCCCCCGGCACGAGGTCACCCTGAAGTGGCCCAACGACGTATTGATCAACGGGTACAAAGTGTCCGGCATCCTCTCCGAGCTCCTGCCGGATGCGCGCGGGCTGGTGATCGGGACCGGCCTGAACGTGTCCCTCGACGAACACGACCTCCCCACCCTCACCTCCACCTCGTTGCAGCTGGTCACGGGCACTCCGCCCGACCCGGACGCCGTCCTTGCGCACTACCTGACCGAACTGCGGGTCCTGACGGCCGCGTTCGTCGCCGCGAATGGCGACCCGGTGCGAAGCGGGCTGCTGCAGGCGGTCACCGAGCTGTGCGGCACCCTCGGCTCCGTCGTGCGGGTGCAGCTCCCGGGCGGCACCGACCTGGTCGGCACCGCGATCGCCCTCGACCGCAGCGGCCGCCTGATCGTCGAGGACCAGGCGGATGGCGAGCTGCAGGCCGTCGCCGCCGGAGATGTCACCCACCTGCGGTATTAATGGGTTATGACAAAGTCAGCGGGGACCGGCACAGCCAGCGTGACGCCTCCGGCCGAATCGGTCGTGGCCCGGTTGCGTCCGCACGCCCGCGTGCTGTTCTGGCCGACCCTGTTCCTGCTGGCCGCCTGCGGTGCCACCGGCTACTACTACGGCTCGCTGCCTGAGCCCTGGCAGAACACTGCCCTGCTGGCCGGGGCGGTGGCCGTCGTGCTGCTGTTCTGGCTGCTCCCGCTCGTCTCCTGGCTGAACCATCGGTACACGATCACCACCCGGCGCATCATCTTCCGCCGGGGGGTCTTCGTGCGCACCCGCCAGGAGCTGCTGCACAGCCGCGGCTATGACGTGACCGTGCGCACGACCTGGCTGCAGTCGCTGGTGCGCTCGGGCGACGTGGTGATCAAAACCGGCCCGGAGCATCCGCTCGTGCTCAAGGACGTGCCTAACCCCGTGCTGGTGCAGCAGGTGCTGCACGATCTGATGGAACAGTCCCGCGCCCGGGTCGGCACCGTCGGTCACGACCAGTCGATCACCGCCGACCCATCACCTCTGTGGGGCCGTCGCTAGGCTCCCGGTGTCGGTACGGGCGGTGTCGGTACGGGCGGTGCCGGTTCGTGAGCCGTCGGTTCGTGAGCCGTCGTTCAGGGCCGTCGCGGCGCCCCGGCCCGCCTGGCGGACGGGGGAGAAGACCCAGTAGCGGTAGAGCACGAAGCGGAACACCGAGCCCAGGAACAGCCCCACCACGTTCGAGGAGATGTTGTCGGCGAGCACGCTGGTATACCCGAGCAGGTAGTGACTGACCCAGAGGCAGGCCAGGCCGATCCCCATGCCGGCCAGGCTGACGGCGAAGAACTCGGCCCCCTCGCGCATGGTCTTCGACTGGCGCGACGCGCCGAAGGTCCAGTACCGGTTGCCGATCCAGTTCGCGACGATGGCGAGCATGGTCGACACGATCTTCGCGTAGAGCGGCCCGGCGTGCACCAGGTCGGGGCTGAAAACGCTCGCGCGGAGCAGATTGAACACCGTGATGTCCACGACGAAGCCGACGAGCCCGACCGCGCCGAACTTGGCGACCTGGCCGGCGAAGGCCAGCAGCCGCGATCTTGTCCCCGTTGCTCTGGGCATGCATCCGTCCAGTCGATGGGCAAAGATAGAGGTGCGAAACTCGCAGTCTACGGCGCGGTCCAGTCTGTTGCCTGAGAAAACACTTACCGGGCAGTGAACGGTCGCGGAGGAATTGGGGCACGGATGAATACCACTGTTGGCGTGATCGGCGGCGGTCAGTTGGCCCGGATGATGATTCCGGCCGCGGTGAATCTCGGCATCGAGCTCCGGGTGCTGGCCGAGGGCGAGGGGATGAGCGCCGGCCTGGCCGCCGTGGAGGTCGGCGACTACCGCGACCGCGACGTCGTGCTGGCATTCGCCGAGTCCGTCGACGTGATCACGTTCGACCACGAGCATGTCCCGCAGGAGATCCTGCGCGAACTCGTCTCCCGCGGGGTGGCCGTGCACCCGGGGCCGGACGCGCTCCTCTACGCCCAGGACAAGCTGCTGATGCGGCAGCGACTGACCGAACTCGGCCTGCCGGTGCCCGACTGGGCCCGGGTGGAGACCGCCGCCGAGCTGGGCGAGTTTTTGGCCGGCCACGGTGGCCGCGCGGTGGTCAAGACGGCCCGGGGCGGTTACGACGGCAAGGGCGTGCGGCTGGTCAGCCACGAGCACGAGGCCGATGACTGGTTCGCCGCGCTCGCCGAGGACGGCAACGCGGGCGCCCTCCTGGTCGAGGAACTCGTCGACTTCCGGCGCGAGCTGGCCCAGCTCGTCGCCCGGCGGCCCTCGGGCCAGATCGCGGTCTGGCCGGTCGTGGAGACCGTGCAGAAGGGCGGCGTCTGCGCGGAGGTCATCGCCCCCGCGCCGGGGTCGGAGGGCCGGCTGGAGCAGCTCGCGGCCGACATCGCCGTGCGGGTCGCCGAGGGTGTCGGCGTGACCGGGATGCTGGCCGTCGAGCTCTTCGAGACCTCGGACGGACGGCTCCTGGTCAACGAACTGGCGATGCGCCCCCACAACAGCGGCCACTGGTCCATCGAGGGGTCCACGACGAGTCAGTTCGAGCAGCACCTCCGGGCCGTGCTCGACCTGCCGCTGGGGGCGACGGATGCCCGCGACCCCTGGACGGTCATGGTCAACATCATCGGCGGGCCGGGGGTCGGGGCGCTCTCGGAGCGGTTCCCGGCGGCGTTCGCGGCGCATCCGTCGGTCAAAGTGCACACTTACGGCAAGGCCCCGCGCCCGGGCCGCAAGGTCGGCCACGTCACCGCGGGAGGCTCCGATCTGGACGATGTGGTCTACCAGACGCGTGCCACTGCGGCGATCTTTCAGGACTGAGCCATAAGATCGACTCCGTGCCTGAGACTTCCTTGCCCGAAACCGCTTCGTCGGACGAATCCGTGACGCCCCTTGTCGGCGTGGTCATGGGATCCGATTCCGATTGGCCCGTGATGAGCGACGCCGCGCAGCTGCTGCGCGACTTCGGCGTGCCCTTCGAGGTGCAGGTCGTCTCGGCGCACCGCACCCCGGAGAAGATGATCGACTACGGCAAGACCGCCCACGCGCGCGGTCTCCGGGTGATCATCGCCGGCGCGGGCGGCGCCGCCCACCTGCCCGGAATGCTCGCGGCCGTGACCACCCTCCCGGTCGTCGGCGTGCCCGTGCCGCTCGGCCGCCTCGACGGGCTCGACTCGCTCCTGTCCATCGTTCAGATGCCGGCCGGCGTTCCGGTGGCCACCGTCTCCATCGGCGGCGCCCGCAACGCGGGCCTGATCGCCGTCAAGGTGCTCGCCACCGCAGACGACTCGCTCCGAGTCAAACTGCTCGACTACGCGGAGGCCCTCGCCGCCCAGGTCGAGCAGAAGAACGCGGCCCTCCAAGCGAGACTATGACGAGCGCCAGCAGCCCGATCCGGAGACCGGACCTCGGTTCCCCCCAGGTGATGACCAAGCGGGCCTGGTGGCTCGTGGTACTCAATTTCGTGCTGCCCGGCTCCGTTCAGGTGTTGGCCGGCAGCCGCCGCCTGGGCCGGTTCGGCCTGCGGATGACGTTCACGCTGATCACCCTCGCCGTCATCGCCGGCGTGGTGTACGTGCTCTGGCCGACGGTCGTCCTCACGGTCTTCACGAACTCGATCGGCCTGTGGGCGGCGGCGTTGCTGCTCGCGGTCTACGCCGTGGTCTGGCTGGTCCTCACCCTCGACACCCTCCGGCTGGTTCGGCTGGTGCGGGCCGTCCCCCGTTCCCGCCCGGTGATCGCGGCCCTCACGACCGTGCTGATGGTGGCCGTGGTCGGCACGGCGGGCTACGGCGCCTACCTGGCGACGACGGCCAGCGGGTTCCTGTCGTCGGTCTTCATGGCCGGCCCGACCGAACCCCCCGTCGACGGCCGTTACAACATCCTGCTGCTCGGCGGCGATGCCGGACCCGACCGCGACGGTCTGCGCCCCGACAGCATCTCCGTGGTCAGCATCGACGCCGAGACCGGCCAGGCCAGCATGATCGGCCTGCCCCGCAACCTCGAGGACGTCCCGTTCTCGCCCGGGCCGCTGGCCGACCTGTACCCGGAAGGGTACGGCGCCATCGACGGCTGCGAGGTCGACGCCTGCATGCTGAACTCGATTTTCACCGAGGTCGAACTGAAGAGCCCGGAGATGTACCCCAAAGCGGTCGATCAGGGCAGTGAGCCCGGAATCGAAGGCATGCGCGACGCAGCCCAGGGCGTGACCGGGCTGACGATCCAGTACTACGTTCTGATCGACATGCAGGGCTTCTCCGACCTCGTGGACGCCCTCGGCGGGGTCGACATCACCGTCGACCACCGGGTACCGGTGCACAGCGACGACACCTTCACCAAAGTCGCGTTCTGGTTCGAGCCGGGCAGGCAGCATATGGACGGCTACCACGCACTCTGGTACGCCCGCTCACGCCACGACACGAGCGACTATGACCGGATGGTGCGGCAGCGGCAGGTGCAAGAGGCGATCCTCGCGCAGGCCAACCCGGCCAACGTGCTGTCGAAGTTCCAGGCCGTGGCATCGGCCGGGTCCCAGGTCGTGAAGACCGACATCCCGCAGGGCATGCTTGGCTATTTCACGAACCTCGCGTCCAAGACCAAGAAGCTGCCGATCAAGTCGGTCGAACTGGTTCCCGACAACAACGTCGACCCGGAGAATCCCGACTACGACGTCATCCGCAGCCTGATCCAGGAAGCCCTGGCCCCGCCCGCGACCGACGCCCCGGCCCAGTAAGGGGCCGCCGGCCTACAGGTCGGCGTGCAGCAGCCAGACCCGCTCGGCGGAGTCGCGCCAGCTGAACGCGCGGCCCCGGTCGCTGCCGAAGATACTCAGCCGGTTGGCCAGCGCGGTGTCGGTCAGCACCCGGGTCAGGGCCGCGGCGAGCCGCTCGGGGTAACCGGCGGCATCCTCACGCTCCACGGCCAGTCCGGCGTCGCCGGCGGCCTCGAGCAGGGCGGGCGCGTCGGAGTGGATGACCGGGATGCCCAGGTGGAACGCCTGGATCATCGGTCCGGCGAAGCCTTCCTCCAGGCTCGGGTAGACGAACACGGCGGCCCGGGAGATGACCACGGCGAGTTCCTCGTCGGTCAGGCCGTTCATCGCACGCACCCGGCCCCAGGGCAGGCCGGCCTCGTCCGCGACGGAGGCCAGGTCGAGTTCGCCCCAGGTGTCGGGTCCGAGCACGATCAGGGGAAGATCCGGGGATCCCGGCAGGCCGAGGCCGGCGATCAGGGCCGTGATCGCCTTGCGCGGTTCCAGCGTGCCGACGGTGACGATGTACTCGGCCGGCAGGCCCAGGCGTTCCGCGATGATCTCGGTCGCGGAGGAGTTCGACGGCAGCCGGAGGCCGCTTCCCACCCCGCCGCCGATCACGCGCACCCGGTCGCCGAAGTCAGCGATCTCTGCCAGCTGCTGGGCCACGGCGTGGCTGGGCACCACGACCGCATCCGCGTGCTTGCGGGCGCGCCGCACCATGGCCTTGGTCCAGGCCACGGTGGTGGGGGTGAGGGCTTCCGGATGCGTCCACGCCAGCACATCGTGGATGGTCACCGCGACCTGGCTGCCGTCCTTGACCATGCTGTGGCGGCGCAATGGGGCCAGCAGCGACGGGGCGTGGATCATGCCGGACCCGGACGTGTTGGCGATGCCCAGCTGCCAGGCCGCGGCGAGCTCCCGGCGGGGAAGCGTGGTCTTGTGCAGGCCGGCCAGGCCGGGCAGGGCAGCCTCGATCAGGGCGTAGTGCTCGGCCGGGGAGGACGACACGATTCCCTCGACGTCGCACTCGGCCGGGGCCGCGGCGATCAGGGCCCGGGTCAGTTCTTCGGTGTAGCGTCCGATTCCGCCCGGGACCGGTGCGATCATCTGGTCCAGGACAACACGCAGGGTGGTCATTTGTCTTCGAAGATCCCCTGCTGGGCCGCCGCGGTGAGCGCCTCGCGCCAGTCGCGGATGGGGGCCAGGCCGGCAGAGGCCCAGGCGTCGTGCCCGAGCACCGAGTACGACGGCCGGGGGGCCGGCCGCACGAACTGCGAGCTGTCGGTGGGGGTGACCCGCGCCGGGTCGAGGCCGGCCGAGGCGAAGACCGCCTGGGCGAAGCCGAACCAGCTCGTCACGCCGGAGCTGGTGCCGTGGTAGATGCCGGCGGGCGCGCCGGAGTCGAGCAGGGCAACGATCTGCGCGGCCAGGTCGGCCGTCCAGGTGGGCTGGCCGACCTGGTCGTCGACGACGCTGAGGGTGTCGCGCGCGGCGGCGAGCTTCAGCATGGTCTTGGGGAAGTTCGGGCCGTGCTGGCCGTAGAGCCAGGCGGTGCGCACGATGTAGCTGCCCGTCGGGTGTCCCTGCAGCACGAAGGCTTCGCCGGCGGCCTTGGTGCGGCCGTAGGCGGAGATCGGGTCGATCGAGGTGTCCTCCGGGTATGGGGAGGTGGCCCTGCCGTCGAACACGTAGTCGGTCGACACCTGCACGAGCTTGGCCCCGGTGGCGGCCGCGGCCAGCGCCAGGTTGCGCGGGCCGGTCGCGTTGATGGCGTACGCGGCATCCTCGTTGGTCTCGGCATCGTCCACCTTGGTGTACGCGGCGGCGTTGATGATGACGTCGAAGCCGGTGGCCGCAGCCAGGACCGCGTCCTGGTCGGTGATGTCCAGCTCGGCGCGGTCGAGGGCCGTCACGTCGCGGCCCGCGAGGGCGGCCTGCAGGTCGCGGCCGAGCATTCCGGCCGCGCCGGTGATCAGGTACCGCGTCATCGGCTCAATGCCGCACGGGCCTTGAGCGGCTCCCACCAGGGGCGGTTGTCCCGGTACCACTGCACGACATCCGCGAGGCCCTGCTCGAACGGAACGAGGGGCGCGTAGCCGAGTTCGGCCTGGATCTTCGAGATGTCCACGGAGTAGCGCAGGTCGTGGCCGAGACGGTCGGCGACCCGGTCGACGTAGGACCAGTCCTTGCCGGTCGACTCGAGCAGCATCTCGGTGAGCTCCTTGTTGGTGAGCTCTGTGCCGCCGCCGATGTTGTAGATCTCACCGGCGCGGCCGCCGACGAGCACCATGGCGATGGCGCGGGTGTGGTCGTCCACGTGCAGCCAGTCACGGATGTTGTTGCCCTCGCCGTAGAGAGGAACGTGCTTGTCGTCGATCAGGTTCGTCACGAACAGCGGGATGACCTTCTCCGGGAAGTGGTACGGCCCGTAGTTGTTCGAGCAGCGCGTGATCGAGATGTTCAGGCCGTGGGTGCGGTGGTAGCTGCGGGCGAGCAGGTCGCTGCCGGCCTTGGAAGCGGAGTAGGGGGAGTTCGGCTCGAGCGCGCGCTCTTCGTTCCATGAGCCCTCGGCGATGGAGCCGTAGACCTCGTCGGTGGAGACGTGCACGAAACGCTTCAGGTCGTGGCGCAGGGCCGCGTCGAGCAGCTGCTGCGTGCCGAGCACGTTCGTCTCGACGAAGATCGACGCGTCGCGCACCGAGCGGTCCACGTGCGACTCCGCGGCGAAGTGCACGACGGCATCGAGGGAGGGGAAGAGCTCGTCGAGCAACGCTGCGTCACGGATGTCCCCGTGCACGAACGAGTACCGCGGCGACGCGGCGACCGGGGCCAGGTTCTCCAGGTTGCCCGAGTAGGTGAGGGCGTCGAGCACGACGACCTCCGCGCCTTCCAGGCCGGGGTAGGCGTCTTCGAGGGTGCGCCGAACGAAGTTCGAGCCGATGAAACCGGCTCCGCCGGTGACGAGGATCTTCATATGGAGGTAACCGTTCCGTTTGATGAAAGTGCCCCCGCGATTCTACCGGACAGCGCTTGGTACACTTCCCCGGTGAAGATCCGCGAACTCTCCATCCCCGATTCCTACGAAATCACTCCGAAACAGTTCGGCGACGACCGGGGGGTTTTCCTCGAGTGGTACCGCTTCGACCGCCTCGAAGAGACGATCGGGCACCGCCTCGACATCGCCCAGGCCAACACGTCGGTGTCCAAGCGCGGTTCCGTGCGCGGCATCCACTTCGCCGACATCCCGCCGAGCCAGGCCAAGTACGTCACGGCCACGCACGGCGCGGTCCTCGACTTCGTCATCGACATTCGCGTGGGCTCCCCGACCTTCGGCCAGTGGGACAGCGTGCTGCTCGACGACACCGACCGGCGCGCGATCTACATCGCCGAGGGCCTCGGTCACTGCTTCGTCGCGCTCACCGACAACGCCACGGTCAGCTACCTCGTCACCGCGCCCTTCAACCCGGGCCGCGAGCACGGCATCAACCCGCTCGACGCCGACATCGGCCTCGTCTTCCCGCCCGAAGCCGGCGAACTGCTGCTGTCCCCGAAAGACACGGATGCGCCGAGCCTGGCCGAAGCGGCCGCCAGCGGCCTGCTGCCCACCTGGGCCGACGCGCGTGCGTTCTACGACTCCCTGAACGAAGGAAAGTAACAATGCGCGGAATCATCCTCGCCGGCGGATCCGGCACCCGGCTGTGGCCGATCACCAAGGCCATCTCCAAGCAGCTGATGCCCATCTACGACAAGCCGATGGTCTACTACCCCTTGTCGACGCTGATGATGGCGGACATCAATGAGATCCTCATCATCACCACGCCCGAGTACAACGATCAGTTCCGGGCACTGCTCGGCGACGGATCCCACCTCGGCCTGCGGATCGAGTACGCCTCGCAGCCGTCACCGGACGGGCTCGCCCAGGCCTTCATCATCGGCGAGGAGTTCATCGGGGACGAGAGCGTCGCTCTCGTGCTCGGCGACAACATCTTCCACGGCGCCGGCCTGGGCTCGGCACTGCGCGGCAATGCCGACCTGGTGGGCGCGCGGATCTTCGCGTACCACGTGAGCAACCCCACCGCCTATGGCGTGGTGGAGTTCGACGAGAGCATGACCGCGCTGTCGATCGAGGAGAAGCCGACAAAGCCGAAGAGCAATTACGCGGTGCCCGGCCTCTACTTCTACGACAACTCGGTCGTCGAGATCGCGAAGACCATCGAGCCCAGCGCGCGCGGCGAGCTCGAGATCAGCACCGTCAACGAGCGCTACCTCGCCCAGGGCAACCTGCATGTGCAGGTTCTCGACCGTGGCACCGCGTGGCTGGACACGGGCACGTTCGAATCGATGATGCAGGCGTCGGAATACGTGCGCGTGATCGAGGACCGTCAGGGCTTCAAGGTCGGCTGCATCGAGGAGATCGCCTGGCGCGCCGGCTGGATCTCAAACGCTGAGCTGGAAGCGCTGGCGGAGCCGCTCAAGAAGAGCGGATACGGGCGCTACCTGACCGGGCTCATCGCCACGGACAACTGAACTAGCCGAGCCGGCCGGTGCGGGCTAACACGCGGGCCCGCACCGCCAGGCCGAGCTTGAGTGCCCAGCGCACGGGAGCCAGGTACGGAGCCGAATACTTCTTTTCGAGGTAGCGGTACGCGCTGTCGTGGTGGGCGCGCACCATCTTGCCGGACTCGGTGCTGGTCGAGTGCGCACCGGTGTGCACGACCGACGCCTCGGGGGTATAGACGTTCTTCCACCCGGCCTTGCCCAGTCGGTAGCCCAAGTCGACGTCTTCGAAGTACATGAAGAAACCCTCGTCGAAACCGCTCAGCTCCTCGAACGCGGTGCGGCGAACCAGGAGGCAGGAACCGGACAACCAGCCGACCGTGCGTCGGGTCTCTCCGCCCTCGCCGTCATCGCGATAGGCGCGGGTCCAGGGGTTGTTCGGCCACGTTCGGGCGAAGAGGGCGTGGCCGATACCTGTGCGCAGAGAAGGTAGCTCTCGACCCGAGGGGTAGGTCGATCCGTCCGAATTCAGAACGCGCGGCCCCACGGAGCCCACGCGTGCATCTCCGGCGATTTCTGCCAGCATGGCGCTGATCGCGCCCGGCATCAGTTCAACATCCGGATTCGAGATCAACACGTATTGAAACCGTGGCGGCAGCGATTCCACGGCCGCATTTATCGCCCCGCCGTAGCCGCGATTCTCGGAAAGCGCGAGCAGCCGGGCGCCGTGCAGCCGGGTGATTTCCGCCGTGGAATCCAGATCCGCCGACTGGTTGTCGGCGACGACTACGGTCAGTTTCACGTCTTCGCTCAGGCGTACGGACCTGAGGAAGCCATTCAACTGGGTGCTGGAGTTGTAGCTGACGGTAACCACCGCTGTGGAGTCAAGAGGAGGTTGGGACATGAATGCCAATCATACCGGTGGCCCTTGGGGACGCCGGAGCGGTGTCCACCCCCAGCAATCAGCAATCGCCACTTGATAGGGTTGGGGCGTCACCCGGGTTTTCAGCAACGCCGATTTGTGACTGTGAACTAGGAGAGTCTTTTTGAACGTGTTCGGCAGAATGATTCGCATCCTTCGCGAGCACGGACCACGAGTCTTTGCCATCAGAGCAACCCATGTCGTGCTTCGACCGGTGCGGGTGCTCCAGGCGGAAGGACCGCGGTCATTCGCGGTTCGGACCCTGGCCAAGGCCAGCCAACGGCTCAGCAGGTACAAGCCCATCATCCTGGTCAACAACGATGATGCGGCGAAGGTCGACTGGACGCAGGCAGCCGCTTGGCAGAGCGACCCCATCTCCGTTCAGGACGGACCCGTTGAAATTGCGTGGATCATGTCGCCCCCCGGCTTGGAAAGTGGCGGTCACCAGAACCTGTTCCGCTTCATCGATTTGGCGGAGAAGGCCGGGCATCGGTGCACGATCTACCTGTATACGACCAGTAACCACCCCGTGAGCATTCCTGACATCAGAGGAATGTTGAAGTCCGCTGCTGCCTACCCCGAAGTCACCGCGAACATCCGAATGTACGATCCGAAGGCGGGCGTCAAGGCTGGTACCCAGGCCATCTTCGCGACGGGGTGGGAGACCGCCTATCCCGCGTACCTCGACACGTCGATGGCGCGCCGTTTCTACTTCGTACAGGACTATGAAGCGAGCTTCTACCCGCTCGGATCAGAATCCCTGCTTGCCGAGAACACCTACCACTTCGGCTTCCACGGCATTACCGCAGGCGGCTGGCTTGCGCACAAGCTCTCAACGGAATTCGGAATGGCCACGGACCACTTCGATTTCGCAGTGGACAAGACGCACTACAGCGTGACGAACCTGACTCGCCGATCAGAGGTCTTCTTCTACGCGCGTCCGGTCACACCTCGGCGGGCGTTCGAGTTCGGGCTTCTCGCGCTGGCCGAGTTCGCTCGGCTGAAACCAGATGTCCGAATCAACCTCGCCGGTTGGGATGTGTCGAACTGGGAGATACCGTTCGCGTATACCAATCTTTCTAGTCTCGATATCTCTGAACTCAATTCCGTCTACAACCGCTGCGCAGCAGGCTTGGTGATGTCCCTGTCGAACATGTCCCTGCTCCCCCTGGAGTTGCTGTCGAGCGGAGTCACACCCATCGTCAATGACGGTCCCAACAACAGGATGGTGTCGGAGAACCCCTTCATCGAATACGTCCCGGCATCGCCGTTGGCGATTGCACGGAAAATGGCCGAGGTTTTCGATCACCCGGATGCCGTGGCACGGTCGATCGCGATGTCCGAATCCGTTGCTCAAAACGACTGGGCCGATTCCGGTGTCCAGTTCATGACGGCCTTCGAGAGGGTCATGCGTGGCTAAGACACTGGTGATCGGTGGCAACGGGTTCATCGGCTCGCACCTGGTCGATGCCCTTTCGCTCGCCGGTCACGACGTCACGGCGTTTGATCGCTTCAGCGCACCGAACCCGGTGTTCTCGGCGAGGAACGTGGTTGTGCTTCCTGGTGAGTTCCTGAGTCGGGCCGACCTGGACTCCGCGGTTCGAGGCCAAGACTACGTCCTCCATTTTCTGTCGACGACAACGCCGGCGACGGCAGAGAGCGACCCGACACTCGACATTCGCACGAACATCGCCCAGACCGTTGAGCTGCTCGAGTCGTGCGTGGACGCGGGGGTCAAGCGCTTTTACTACGCGTCGACCGGCGGCGCAATCTATGGGCAGCAGGGCAAGGCCGACTACGCCGAAACCGATCGCGCGCTGCCGATCTCGCCATACGGGATCGGGAAGCTGTCGATCGAGCACTATCTGCACTATTTCAGGATCAAACATGGTCTGAAATCCACGTCGCTGAGGATCTCCAACCCGTACGGGACTCGGCAGAAGGCCAACAAGAAGCAGGGCCTGATCCCGATTGCGCTCCGGCAAATCGTGCTGGGGCGTCCCGTAGTCCGTATGGGCGACGGCTCCATGGTGCGCGACTATGTCTTTGTTGAGGACCTCGTGCAGATGCTGACCCCGATGGTTGGTGTCGAAACAGAGTTCGATCTGTACAACATCGGCAGTGGGATCGGTCATTCGGTCAGTGAGATCATCGACTCTTTGCGCCGGGTGACGCGAGTTGATTTTGAGGTCACGGAACTCCCCATCCCGCCGACGTTCGTCGATCGGGTCGTCCTGAACACCGACCGCTACCGGTCCGAATTCGGCGCGTCGCGGCTCACCGCGCTTGACGAAGGCGTGAGATTCACATTCGAAGAAATAAGAGCTCAGACACATGACTGATCAACCACTCGTCACCGTCGCGATCCTGACCTATAACGGTGAGGTGTACCTCGAGCGCATCCTGCAACAGGTTACGACTCAACAGATCGATGGCGACGTTGAGGTGCTCGTGATCGATTCCGGGTCGACGGATTCGACGCTCGACATCGTTCGCAAGTTCCCGGCAGTGCGTCTGCACGAAATCCCAAACTCAGAATTCGGCCATGGCAAAACTCGAAATCTTGCCGCCCAGCTGGCAAACGGACAATTCATCGCCTTCCTTACTCACGACGCGATTCCGGCGTCTGCGCAGTGGCTCAGAGAGCTGTTGGCGCCATTCGCTCTGGACACCCGAATCGTCGCCGTCATGGGCAAGCAGATACCGCGCGCCGGGTGCTTTCCGCTGCTCAAGTATGAAATTCAGGGAGTCTTTGCCGGATTCGGCCCCGATTTCGGCACGTCGATCTTCTATAAGGATGACTTCGTTCAGAGCGAAGGCGTGCTGAACGCGGTCAGTTTCTATTCCGACGTGAATTCGGCGGCACGCCGCGACTTCCTGGTCCACACGATTCCGTATCGCGACGTCCGGTACGCGGAGGATCAGCTCTTCGGCAAGGACCTGATCGAGGCCGGGTATCGCAAAGCGTACTCCGGGCGGGCTGCGGTTGAACACTCCAACGATCTCACTCTCGCCGAATACCGGCGGCGCATCTTCGACGAGACAGTCGGACTCCGACAAATCGGCTTCGATATTCCGGAATTGACACGCGCAAACCGATCGCGGTTGATCATCCGTGGCGTGGTCGGTGACACCCTAAGAATACTGCGGGACGGTAACTTCGGCTGGAAGCGAAAGCTTTACTGGTTGGTCGTCAACCCGGCCTATCAAATCCAGAAGTGGAACAGCTATCGTGCCTCCACCCTGGTGGATATCTCCGATGAGGAGGCCGTGCGGTCAGGGTCGTTGGAGCATACCCGCAAGACGATGTAGGGCCGTCCGTGCCCTTCGGGCCGGCCTGGTGACCGCGACGGCCAGGCGCCACCACCGGGAACGGGTAATCCTTGCCAACGCGTTCTCGGTCTGGGTTAGTCGGTGCTCCAGGTCGTCGATCCTGGCCTGCTGCACCTCGCTATTCTCGGCCGTCTCCTGCGCCGTCTTCCGCGTCATCGCCGCAGACTCCTGAGCCATCGCCTCAGATTCGGCGATGGCAGCGAGCCGGGCCGACTCGCTGCCGGCGAGTGTCAGGTCCCGATCGCCGATTATCTGCTGGGCTTGCGCGAGAAGGACCTCGTGGCGGATCCGCGACGTCACAGGGTTCTCGACGGCTACCAGTGGCACGGATTCCTGCTCGTTCTGCCCGAGGATGGTTGCGTAGCGGTCAAACGCACGGGCTATGGCCGCAGTATCCCTCTCAATGGGCTCCGAGAAGTCGAAGGCCTCGGTCTCCATCCGGTCGATCATCTCCCGGAGTTGACTTCGGTCGGCCACCACGTGGGCTCCCAGACCACGGTCCTCGAAGTAGTTCTGTGCCTTCTGCTGGAAAACCGAGGCGAAGGGGATGTTCTGGCTGTAGGCAAAAATCGATGCATGCAGGGACGATACGATAACCCGGTCCATCTGACCCACGACCGAATGCAGCTCGAGGGGGGTGAGGGCGTCGAGAAAGATCGAATTCGATTTGTCAAAGGGTAGATGGCGCATGAAGGTGGCGTCGCCGTTGTAGTGCGTGAACGGGATGTAGACCTTCTTGTGCGGAATGGAGTTGAGAAGGGGAACCAGGTTCTCGATTTGGCGCAAGGAGTGGGGAACCATGTGGATTCCCACGAGCAGCTCACCAGGTTCGATCCCCGGGATCTCGTAGTGGTCGCTCCGGAGCAGGGTGGTCGCGCACGGGACGATTTCGGCCTGCGGCACCCACCTGCGTAACACGTCGACCTCACGGGATGACCGGGCCGAGACGTAGGCGTAGTCCTTGAGATAATCCAGCCCGCCAGCAGTGTCCCATACGCCGGCGGCGTTCAGGATGTGGGCACCGGGTTGACGGAAGACGTCGTAGAGCCGATCTCCGGCGGGGCGAATGAGTTCGCCGCCGCCGATGATCATCTGCCCTGGCATCCGCTCGCCGAGCGGATCAACGATTTGGGCCGTGATGCCCCGCTCGGCGAGAATCTGAGCGGCAGCTATTCCGATGGCAATATCCCCAGTGTTGAGACTGATGGAATCGAAAAGAAGGTTGCCGATCTGGGCGGTCACTGAACCTGGGGCGCGAGGGCGAGCGTCGGTTTCAGCCTGATGAGGCCCATGCCGTAGTCGTCGGTGGGAATGTCGAACGAGGCGGCGCTCTCCTTGCGGTCGAAATTCTCGCCGTTGGGCATGCCGAGTCCGACACCGACAAGGTACTTCCCAGATCCGAGCCGAATGTCGGGAAGGGTGAGTTCGATCACGTGCTGGCCTACGGTCGTCGGCAGCGCGACATCCATCCCGAAGCTGTCCATCGCGTAGATTGCCATGCCCAGGGTCGTCTCGATGGATATCCCGACACCCCAACCCGGGATCGATTCGTTTACGTTCACGGAAACCTTGATGATGACGTTATTGTGACCGTCGTCCGTGTTGGTTTCAGCTTCTACGGACGCGATGTTCAAGCGCGTCGTCGATACAGCGGTCGGGAGCGAACGGAGTTTGTTGACCCGATCTGCTTCGTACCCGTCGCGCAGGATGCGAATGCCTTCTGCCGGATCCCCGTCATGAACCATGGAACCGGCGTGCAGAACAACGACCCGATCGCAGAGGCGACCGACCTGATCGGAGGAGTGACTGACGAGGACGATAGTGCGGCCCTCGGACTGGAACTGCGCAATCTTTTCCATGCACTTCCGTTGGAAGGGTTCGTCACCGACTGCGAGCACCTCGTCGACCAGCAGGAGGTCAGGGTCGACGTGCACAGCCACTGAAAAAGCGAGCCGAACGTACATGCCTGAACTATAGAACTTGACTTGGGTGTCGATGAAGTCTGAGATACCGGAGAATTCGACGATGTCGTCGAAGTTTCTGTCCGTCTCGAACTTATTCAGCCCGAGGATGGCGGCATTGAGGTAGACGTTCTCGCGGCCGGTGAGGTCGGGGTGAAACCCCGCGCCCAGCTCGAGCAGGGCCGCCATGCGGCCGCGTCGGACCACGGTGCCGGTGGTCGGCTGGATGATCCCACCAATCACCTTCAGCAGTGTGGACTTGCCTGAGCCGTTGTGTCCCACCAGGCCGACCGTCGATCCGCTGACAATATCGAGGTTCATTTCGCGGAGCGCCCAGAAATCCTGGACATGGCGCCGCGACCGACCAAACGTCGTCAATCGCTCCTTGACCGACTTGTCCTTGTGCAGAATGAAGCGTTTTGACACATCCTGCACCCGCACGATGCTCGGGAGGTGATTCATGCTTGCAACTCTTGGGGGATAACTCATGGTTACAGCTCCTGCGCGAAATTACCCTGCAGCCGCGAGAATACGCGCTGCCCGAACCACAGCAGCACGATGCTGATGGCAAGCGAAATCCATAAGCGAAGTGCCAGATCCGGTGGCCAATTCGTCTGGCCGACCTGTGCCGCCCCGTCGATCCAGAACGCCTTCTGCATTCCGAGCACGCTCAGAGTGACGGGATTGGCCAGGTAGACCTGTTCGAGGAGAGTCCCGCCGATTGCCTTGTGAACAAACGAGAAGGAATAGACGATGGGCGAGGCCCAGAACGCCACAGTGAGCGCTACTTCGACGAGATGCTGAAGATCCCGCAGGTAGACGGTTGACGCGGCCAGAACCACGGCCACCGCCGTCGCAAAAACTATGACGTTGGCGAGGGCCAGGGGGGCGTAGGCCAGATCGGACGTCAGCGGAAACTTGCCCAGCACCAGAGTCGCCACCACAAGGATGACCAGTTGCAGGGCGAAATTGAACAACGCTCCGCCGACGCTGGCCAGGGGAAAGATCTCCCGGGGCAAATAGACCTTTTTGACGAGACCGGAGTTGTTCACAATCGACATGGTGCCACTGGACACAATCTCAGTGAACAGACCCCACACGGTCAGGCCGACGAAAACGAAGATGGCAAAGCTCGGGATATTCCGCGCAACGCCCAAGACCTGACCGATGGCGAAGTAGTAGACGAGGAGTTGAACCAGGGGTCTGACCAGACTCCACAACACACCCAGTGAGCTGTCTTTATAACGTGCCCTGATCTCACGCTTCACAAGCAAGGTGAGAAGTTCTCTGTGTGCCCACACGTCCCGCACGGACGACCAGGTGCCTGTGACGAAGCCAGTTGACTGGCCAACCGGAACGAGGGGCTCCTGCTCGATGCGCAAAGCACGCTCTTGGGCGCTGGCCCTGATCATAGACAACTTTCGTTCATGTAGATAAATGTAAGTTCATCGAGTCTAGGCGATGATGCTGAGAGTCGTGCCGGGAGACATGGCAGCCAACGATTAAGCGGTGGGCGCCCCTGCGTCGCCAGGCGGCGGCGAACATCAAAAATTGGGCCCACGGGGGCGCTGTTCGAGGTGAATAGCCCCGTAGCGCGCTGTGATTGCGTCAGTCAGGCTGGAAACTTAGGGATTTGCGGCAAATATTGGTGCGGAATTGAACCGAAACGGCGGTGCGGCCCACTAATCTGAACCGAGTCGTAAAATCGGCCAGTTCTACGGGGGAAAGCGCAATGGGGGACTTCGGGCGTCGATCAAGCGTGATCGCCGTCGTCGTGCTCGTTTGCGGGGCTCTGTTCGGCTGCACGAACACGACCGGGGGCGCAACGGCCCAGAGCCCGTCCAGCGACGACCGGGCCGTCGGAGGAGGTCCGGCCAAAGGCATCGTGGCATCCGCGACGCCTGCGCCGCCGGAAGCCGTGGTCGTCGTCGCGGGCGTGGACGTCGACGGAGCGCACGTGTCCGCGTCCGGTTATCTGGCCGGCGTCGTCGAGTCTGGTGGAGAGTGCACCTTTGTGTTCGTCCAGGGTGACTCGACCGTCAAATCCTCGAGCGAATCCGCAGTCGACCGAATGAGCACGTCATGCGGGACCGTCCAGGTTCCGATCGGCGGCTTCTCGCGCGGACGCTGGACCGTGAGCCTCGAATACAAGTCAACCAACGTCGCGACAACGTCGCAGCCCATGAATCTGGAGATTCCATGAAACGTACACGCTTCATCGGAATGACAGTTGTCACGACCCTCCTAGCGTCCCTTCTCGGATTCATCGGCACGACGAGCGCTCAGGCAGCCGACGCGCGCCAGTTCGACCCGGGCAACATCATCAGCGATGCCATCTTCTTCGACGGCGGCATCATGAGCGCCAATGATGTCCAGGTTTTCCTGAACTCCAAGGTCTCTTCCTGCAGGGTGGGCTACACCTGTCTGAAGGACTACCGACAGGACACGCCCACAAGGGCGGCTGTTTCCGGTGCCTGCGCTGCCTACATCGGGCGGTCCTCCGAGAGTGCAGCCGATATCATCGCTCGCGTCGGGGCGACCTGTGGAATCAGCCAGAAAGTTCTGATCGTGCTGCTCGAGAAGGAGCAGGGACTTATTACGGACGATTGGCCGGGTGCGCGGCAGTATCGGAGCGCAACGGGCTTCGGCTGCCCCGACACCGCACTCTGCGACACGGCCTACTACGGATTCTTCAATCAGGTCTACGCTGCGGCCCTTCAGTTCAAGTACTACGCCGCAAACCCGACCCGCTGGAACCACATCGCTGGTCGCGTGAACAACATTCGATTCAACCCCGACGTCAACTGCGGAACGAGCCAGGTCTTCATCCAGAACCAGGCGACGGCGGGTCTCTACAACTACACGCCCTACCAGCCCAATGCAGCAGCGATCGGGAATCTCTATGGGTCGGGCGACGCTTGCAGCTCGTACGGCAACCGCAACTTCTGGCGCATGTTCTCCGACTGGTTCGGTTCTCCCATCAACGCGAGCAGCCTGCTTCGAACCAATTCGAATGCATCTGTGTACCTGATCTCCGGTGCAAGTAAGTATCCAATTGCGTCCATGGGCATCCTGAACGCCCTGAGTCCCCTTGGCCAGGTTGGATATGTGTCCCAGTCGTATCTGGATTCGTTTGCAACGAGTCACCTGGTTGGGCGCAGTCTTCGCAGCCCAGCTGGGACAATCTACTTTTACGACGCAGGGATCAAACTTCCGTTCGCTTCCTGCGCACAGGCCGTTGACTACGGTGCCTCGTGTGCGTCGGACGGATATGTCCAGTTGACTCAACCTCAAATAGATGCGTTCCAGGCCGGTCCAGTCTTGGGCCCGGTCCTGGGTACCGTGGAGGGGAGCCGTTACTATATTTCGGCCGGAGTCAAGCGTGAGATCCTCGATGACCGCTCTCAGACTGAGGCCGGCATCCCCCTTGGGATGAATGTCCTCACTGAGAACGCGGTTGCACATCTCCGCCTCGGTCCACCAGTCGTTCGGGATTCTGTATTCGTTCGCACTCGGTCGACATCTGATTACTACCTCGTCGCTTCCGGCTTGAAGTCTCCGGCCAACGGCGTAAGTGGCGCGGTAGGGCTTCCTGCGCGGCTTTCAGGGTCGCTGAACCCGTCGAGTCTCGACTTGGTTCCCTCGGGGGGAGCGCCGTTCAACGGGGTTCTGCACGTCCAGGGCTCGTCTGTGGCCCAGGTCCTCGTAAGCACTGGACGCTACGAACTAGTCCCAGGCGTCGGGGGGTCTTCAGCGTTGCCCGCGACGGGGGCCAGTCAAGAGCTTGTGGACTCCTACCCGCTCATCAGCAAGATCGATGTCGGGTCCCTGATCAAATCACCTGACAATGGGACCGTCTATCTGGTCATGCCGAATGACATTAGACCGGTGGGATCATGGGAAGCCTTGCTGGCTCTCACTCCGGGTCGGTCGAACCCCGTCATTTCTGTTGTACCGAGTGGGTTCATCGCTGCGCTGCCTCAGGGCGTGGTAGCTCTCTACCCCGGAGCCCTCGTGCGTTCCCCGGAAAACGCGACCGTGTACCTCATCAACGGCCTGACCAATCGGATCCCCTTCAGCAACTTCGACATGCCGCTGGAGGCCGGTTTCAAGAACTTCGGTTTCGTTTCCAGCGAGAGGCTGGCAGCGTACCCTCTTGCTACCGAGAACATGGGCTTCGGCATCACGTGCGATTCGCAGAACTATGTTTCGTCGGGCGGTCTCTTGCACCCCCTCGCCCAGGACATCGCTGCTCTGTACCCGTTCAAATTCACGGTGTTGGACAAGTACTCCTGCATGAACACGTCGGTTGGAGTTGCTGCGACTAGGTTTATCCGAACACCGGACGGCTCGATCTTCTTCTTGGACGCTGGAAGAAAGCGGCCCATCGCGTCAATGACGCGGTTGGCAGAATTGGGTGGGGCGGCTGGCTGGCTGAACGTCGTGCCGTTATTCGCGTCCGCGATTCCCACAGGTCCAGCGGTGTAGACCCTCCCTGCATCGGTTTCGACGGGCGAAGTTCGTTGTCAGTGTCGGATCTCGCGACGCAGTGCGCGCTCCCGGGGCGGGTTGACTGCGGATGCGTAGTCCGGTCGCGGTCACGCTCGAGCTCATTGGGCAGGACGACCAAAGTTAGGTATCCCCGAGGCGGCTCCATCCGGCGCAACGAAGTCGGTCGCCACCTGGCAGCGGCCAAAGGAATACTAGGCTGTACGGGTGCTGGACTACCCAGGCGGCGATGGCGGCGGTGCCAACGGTGATGGAGCGGTTCATGAGGGTGAAACCATGTTGAAGAAGATACTGACTGCGGCGCTCGTGCCCATGGCGTTGTTCATAGCGCTGGTGAGTTGGGGGGTATCCTCTCCCGTTGGTTCCAGCCCGGATGATGACTTTCATATGGCGAGCATCTGGTGCGGGCAGGGGCTTCGAGAAGGCCTCTGTGAGGCAGGGAACACCCAAGCAGAAAGGCGCGTACCAGACACTCTGACCGAATACCCGGCGTGCTTTGCGCATTACCCTGAGCGCAATGCCTCTTGCCCTCAAAAACCATCCACGACCATGACAAGCACGAATCGCGGGAATTTTTCCGATGGCGCGTATCCACCTTTTTACTATGCCGTGATGAGCGTGTTCGCGGGAGAAAGCATAGCGACGTCGATTCTCCTAATGAGGGCCTTCAATGCCTTTCTCTTCGTCAGTGTTGTGTCGTCCGTCTATTTCCTCATTCCGAGATCGGATCGCGGTCCTTTGGTTTGGGGGACGCTGGTTTCGATCGTTCCTCTCGGTATGTTCCTGGTGCCAAGCGTTAACCCGAGTAGCTGGGCCGTCATCTCGGCCGCTACCCTGTGGATTTCTCTGCTTGGATATTATCGGGCCCGGGGCGTTCGGCGGCGAGTGGCGCTGGGTGGGATCGCGACTGCGATGACGCTGGCAGGGGCTGGAGCCCGCAGCGATGCAGCGGTCTATGGCGTCTTGGCAATGCTCGTTGTTGCCGTTTTGGGGTTCGAGAAGACTCGCGGCTTTGTCCTTAAATCACTATTGCCGCTTGCGCTCGCGGGACTGTCGGTCGGGCTCTTCTTCAGTGCCGGTCAAGCCGCTGTTCTTGACCCGACTGCTCTTGCCCGGACCACACAGGACGGTATTTGGGCCCTGACGGTGACCAACCTGAGATTGCTCCCCGAGCTCTGGGCAGGCAATCTCGGCACGTGGGGATTGGGGTGGCTGGACACGGCCCTTCCTGGAAGCGTTTGGGTGACAATGCTCGCGATGTATTCGGCGCTTGCATTCTGGGGCCTTCAGAGGCTCCCGTGGAGAAAGGGCATTGCGCTGGCAATGGTGTTTGGAAGTTTGATTGTGGTCCCGATGTACATTCTTGTTCATGACCAGATCATTGTGGGTTCCTACGTCCAGCCGCGTTATGTCTTCCCCCTCATGATTCTTCTGGCGGGCGTGTCACTGGTCGGGCTTGGGCGAGGCGACGTCAGGCTGTCTCGCCAGCAACTCATGGTGCTGGCGACGTTGGTCAGCTTGGCTAATGCCATCGCGCTACACATCAACATTCGGCGCTACGTTACGGGCTTGGATGTGGACAAGCTTGACCTCAACCACAATGCCGAATGGTGGTGGGTATATCCGTTCTCGTCCATTTCGCTCTTCTCGCCCGTGGGGATCTGGGCGGTTGGCACGGTGTCGTTTGCCACAGCTGCAATTGCCATGGTCTTGATCCTTGGAGTAAGAAAAAGGGGTGAGGAAAGCGATTTCTTGACCGGCGTGGACGTCACCGAAACCGGATCCTCAAATGCGATTCGTCAGAGCGCGGTCCAAAACACTGGGGTGCTGCGTTGATTTATCGGCGCGCGCTCCGTCGGCCCAGCCTAGGATTTTGCCGGCTCGCCCAGGTGGTCGGCGGCGTCTGATGGCGCGGTCGCGATGTTTCACCTCGCTAGAGTTGAAGCTGAGAAGGCGAAGTGGCGAAGTTGGAGTGATGCGTGGACAACCCTGAAGATCGATCAAAAACGATGTCGATTTCGGTTGTCATCCCAAGTTACGACTCCGCTTCCTGGTTGCCGTCCACTCTTCGTGCGCTGTCCGACTCAATTTCGCGCTCCCAATGGAGTGCAGAGGTTATCGTCGTGAACGACGGCTCTTCGGATAACACCGTGTCCACTCTGACGGAGTTGCAGGCGGGTTACCCCTATAGATTGCGCATTCTGAACCAAGAGAACAAGGGGCGGTTCCTGGCTCGATGGGCAGGAGTCAACGCAGCGGAGAACGAGTGGATATTCATTCTCGACTCTCGCGTGCTGATGAACGAGGATTCCCTTGACTACCTTCTGAAGACCATGTCATTGCAGAACGACAATCAGTCGTGGAACGGTCATGTCCTGACGGACCCCATGTCGCCTCTCGTTGGTCGATTCTGGGAAGTGCCGACGTTCGTGTTTTGGGGCGATTATCTCGCCCACCCGCGTCCAACGCTGATCACGTCTGAGAATTTTGACAAGGTTCCGAAAGGGACTGGTTGCCTCGTCGTTCGAAAGCAGTTGTATCTGGAAGCGTGCCGTGCAGTGTGGCCGAGTGGGAATGCACATCTCGTGTCCGACGACACGAAACTGCTCCGATTCATCGTTGACCGCGCCCCAATCCGGATTGACCCGGGCTTTTCGGCGACGTACCGCCCGCGCACGACCTTGAAGGGGTTCCTGGCGCATAGCTGGACTCGGGGGACCTTGTTCGTGGACAGCTATGCCGGCACGAGTGTCGCCCGGAATATCGTTCTCGTTTCTCTTGTATTCGCCCCGCCGGTTCTCGTGGGCTTGGGTCTTGTCCTCTCTCTGCTCGGGCGCTGGCAGGCCCTGGCTCTGGAAGGGGTCGCGGGCGCCGCCGGCCTATTGATCCCCTTGGTTATCGCATCCATCCGAGGCTGTCCAGTTCGAGCCGGACTCTCGTACGTGACATTCATCTTCCCCTTTGGTGTCTCATTTTGGGCCGGTCTCACTCGAGGCGTGATTGTCCACCGAAGATCATTCCAAAACCGCAAACAATCCATGAGTGGGGCTCAGCTTTGATCATTTTCATTTACGGCACGACTGCGGAGGCAATCAAGATTGCACCGATTGCTCGCCGACTGGATGAGCAAGGGATTCCGTACCAGCAGTGGCTGACGCTTCAACACACGACGGCCCTTCTTAAGGCGCTGCCAAGTCTCGGCCTTCCTGCGCCGGATCGTCTCATTGCCAATGGGAACCGGGGCGAGCCACTCCGCAGCTCAAGTGACGTCCTCCGATGGCTGTGGCAGATCACGAAGTGGATTCGCACCAATGTCGGACCACTCAGGAAATCACTGCCGTCGAATACCGTCATCGTTGTGCATGGTGACACGCTTACAACAGTCGTGGGAGCCTATATCGCAAGGCGACTCAAGGTTGAATGCGCTCATATCGAGGCTGGATTGAGATCCGGAAACTGGCGACACCCTTTCCCCGAGGAATTGGACCGACGGGTTGTGGGGCGATTGGCCACTATCCACTACACGCCATCTCTCGAAGCAACGAGCAACCTGGGTTCCAGGAAAAACGTCGTTCACACGCATGGGAACACTGTTCTCGATGCGGTGCTCGACCACAAAGAGCAAGCCGGAGAAGATCCTGATCCGTTCGGTGTCGTTCTTCTGCACCGTTTTGAGTTGATCTCCAATCTGCAACTCTTGGAGGAGACGATTTCGACTCTCGCCGCGCAGAGCCCGGTTCCGCTGAAATTGATGGTCGATGCCTATTCGGAACAAGCTCTGCAGGAGGCCGTCGCCAAATTCGGGGCAGGTAAGCTAACGCCTCAATCGAAACTTGAACATGAAGACTTCGTGAATTTGATCAAGAGCGCGCAATTCGTTGTCACGGATTCTGGCGGAATTCAGGCAGAAACAGCCTTGATCGGTGTCCCTACACTCATCCACCGAAAGACAACGGAACAGGCTGAAGGCATAGGCAGCAATATCGTGCTCTCGGAATGGAAGATGGGAAAGCTTGCTTCGTTCCTCATCGATTTCAAATCATACCGACGACCTATCAACAGGCCGGAGCACTCGCCCTCGGACGTGATCGTTGGAGACCTGGTCGCTAGAGGCTTCGCCGCGCATTGACCCGTTGGAGTGGTGACAAGATGATTGAAAAGTCCGGCAGCCGGTTGAGCGGCTTGGTGTCGCAGCATGGCAGAGCAGTCTTCGAGATCGGCGTGGTCAGCGTTGTCGGCATTCTCGCAACCGCAGGATTCCAAATCCTTTCGATTCGCGGCCTCGGCCCGCAGGGGTTTGGCCTGTTGGCATCGTTCCTGGCGCTCATCAACGTCGCCGCAATCGGGAGTTCAGCGCTCAGGAACTCTGTTGCGGTCGTGACAGCGCATGCGGCATTCACGCCGGAACCCGGCGTGGCAGCGGCAAGGAAGCGTCCAGACAGTTCACTGATAGAGGCGCTGGTGCTCGGGGGCCTGTGTACGTTGGCCGTCCTTATCGTTTCGCCCTGGTTGGCGACCTCCCTTGAAGCGAACTTGCCCGCTCTCATCGTTACTGCCGGAGTAGTGCTCCCGTACTTCCTCTTCGCACGAGCCCAAGGTCTCCTTCAAGGGGCAGGGGATTCAAGGGCTGTCGTCTGGTGGTCCAGCGGTGCACAGGTTGCGCAGCTCATCCTGACTCTTGTTGTGTTGGCGCTTGGATATGGGGCAGTGGGCATTCTTGGAGTCCTGCTCGTCACAGCGTTCTTGGGTGCCCTCGGAGCGTCTCTACAGGCTCGCAGACATTCTGTTCGGGCTGGAAGGCGACCATTTTCAACGAGCGGTTCCATTGTGTTGCTCATTACGATCGCCCTCGCCTGGCTGACGAACGCCGACGTCATTCTTGTTCGATCCGGAGCTGCTCCTGAACTGGCAGGCGCGTACGCCGCCGCCGCAGTTCTCGTGAAAACGATCCTGATTGTTCCCGCGACTCTTTCTCTCTACCTGCTTCCGCGTTTTGTCAAGCGAAGAGGGGACGCCTCGATGACGCGTCTTGGAGTGAACGTGACTTTGGGTATTACTGCACTCGGCGGGTTCGCGATGTTTGTCGGGGTTTCCTTGCTGGGGTTTCTGATTGTCCCGATCCTGTTCGGTTCCGGGTACGAGTTCAGCATCAGCGTCCTTCCCTGGCTTGCATTAGCCTGGCTCCCGTGGGCCATGGCTCAGGGAATTCTCATTCGGCTGACGGCGTCGAGCTCGAAGGTTGGTCTTGCAATCCTTCTGGCTGCCGTTCCTATCCAATGGTTGGGTTCACAGGCCGTGTTGCCAGACATCGGGGCGGTCATCCTGGTCAACGGGCTGCTTGGACTCGTTGTCTTTGCGTGTCTATTCGGCATCCACCTCGTACGCAGTCGCGCGGAAAAGGTACCCAGTTAGCCGTTGCCCAAGGGCATCCCGGTAAACGTGTGGTCGACCCCTATGCGCGGCAGCAGTCCAGAGTGCCATCGGCGGGGTTGTTAGGATGGAATCCATGACATCCTCGCCATTGGAACGAACGCTCATCGTCATGCCCGCGTTCAACGAGGCGGAGTCCGTGGGGGACGTGATTCGGGAGATTCAGTCGAAGCTGCCTGGCGCAGACTGTCTGGTGGTCAATGATGGCTCAACCGACGCGACCACAGCGGTGGCTCGTGCGGCCGGCGCAACTGTGGCTGTGCTGCCCTTCAACCTCGGCGTCGGTGGAGCGATGCGGCTCGGCTTTAAATACGCTCTCGAGTATGGCTATGAGAACGTGGTTCAGATCGACTCTGATGGCCAGCATGACCCCGGAAGCGTGCCGGCTCTGCTCAAGCAACTTGAGCATGCTGATCTTGTTATCGGCGCCCGATTTGCGGGGGAGGGTGACTATGCGGTCCGGGGCCTTCGGAAGATGGCCATGCGGCTGCTCGCCACCATACTCAGCCACACCGCGAGAACGTCGCTTACGGACACGACGTCCGGGTTCAAAGCATGCGGTCCCCGGGCGGTCGGACTCTTTGCGGAGCACTATCCGGCAGAGTATCTGGGGGATACGGTCGAGGCTCTTGTCATCGCGTCGCGAGCCGGCTGCACCGTCGTCCAGGTCCCCGTCTCCATGCGTGTGCGTGCAGGGGGGACCCCGTCGCACAATCCTTTTGAGGCGGCAACCTATCTCGGCAGGGCTTTCCTGGCCCTGCTCTTCGCTCTCGTCCGACCAACCGCCAGCCTCACAACGAAAGCCTGACATCAGATGAGTCTGACCTCTTATATTTTTGGTATTCTCGCGGCGTTGGCTACTCTCGGTGTCGTAATCGAGATGTTGCGCCGCAGGCGTCTTCGGGAACGGCATGCCATCTGGTGGTTGATGTCCGGTTTAGCCGCACTCATTATCGGGATCTTTCCGGGTGCTCTGACTTGGGCGGCGGATCTTGTTGGTGTTGAAGTGCCCACCAATCTCGTGTTCTTCGTGAGCATCGCCGTTCTAGTGCTGGTGTGCATTCAACACAGCGCAGAACTGACCGACCTGGAAAACGAGACTCGTACCCTCGCCGAAGTCACCGCGCTTCAGGACGTTCGCATCCGGCGCCTCGAAGCCACCTCTTGGAGTGCTGAGGGGCGCTAGAGCATGCCCCTCCAGGGCCACCTCGATTATCGGTGATAGCAGGCACAAGTTCACGCGGCCCTACCGGCCGCAGACAAACCGGCAGATCGAGCGATTCCACCTCACGCTCGTCCTCCGGATCGATAGGCCGATCCGGAATTTGTCAAGGTGAATGAGGCCAGCGTGAGTTTAGGCGGCTAGTTTTGCTTCCTGTTCCTTCTCTTCTTGCTCGGCTGGTTTGTTGATCCAGGTGGTGCCGGGCAGGGCGAGGATCTTCGGGTCGGTCGTGGTGCCGAATCGTTCCGGGTTCTGGGCGCGTGCGGCGGCCAAGGTCGCTGACCGGTCGATGGCCTTGCCGGCCGCGAGGCCGTAGTGGACGTCCGC
>NZ_SOGW01000037.1:0-45988 GCF_004403075.1 Cryobacterium sp. TMT2-10
GCCCGGCGGCGCACGCTCGAGCGCCCGGGCGGCCCGGGGCGCCGGCCGCGGCCCGACCGCGGCCATCCTTCGCGTGATGAGCGGTCCCGACAAGGGTGCCGAGTTCCGTCTGCCGGTCGGCAACAGCACGATCGGCCGCATCCCCGGCAACGACGTCGTGCTCAACGACGAGCTCGTCTCCAAACGCCACGTGCGCGTGGAGGTCGGGCCCGGATCGATCGAGATCGTCGACCTCAACTCGGCCAACGGCATCCTGGTCGACGGCGGCCTCCTCTCCCGGGTGCGGCTGGTCACCGGGCAGTCCATCGTGCTCGGCGACACCGAACTGGCGGCGACGCTGGTGGCCGGCGCTCCCGTCGACCAGTCCGTGCAGGTTCTGGAGCGGGGCGGTTCGCTGCGCTTCAACCGTTCGCCGCAGGTCGAGCAGCGCTACCCGGGCCGGGAATTCCCCGCCCCCGCGATCCCGACCGACATCGAGCCGCAGCCGTTCCCGTGGCTGATGGTCATTTCGCCCGCGATCATGGGCATCGTCATGTTCGCGGTCACCCGCAACCCGCTGACCCTCACCTTCGTGGCGATGATGCCGATGATGGCGGTCGGCAGTCACTTCTCCCGCATCCAGGTCTCCAAGAACAAGCTCGCCACCACGGTGACGGCCTTCGAGACCCAGCTCGAAGACATCGAGACCCGGTTCGAAGAGGAGGAGCCGCTGGAGCGCGCGTCCCGGCTGCGCGAGTCCCCGTCGGTCGCCGAGGTCTACGGGGCCGCGATCGAACTGGGCCCGCTGCTCTGGACCCGCCGGCCCGAGCACTGGAACTTCCTCGACCTGCGCCTGGGCCTCGGCAGTATGCCCAGCCGCAACACGATCAACACCAAGGAGAACACCTCCGGCCTGCCGGTCTACCTGCGCATGGTGGACAAGCTGCAGGCGAAGGTCGCGCGGATCAGCGGTGTCCCCGTCGTCGAGAACCTGTTCCTGTCCGGCGCCCTGGGCGTCTGCGGCCCGGCCACGGATGTCGCCGACACGGTTCGGGCGATCACCGTGCAGTACGCGGGCATGCACTCCCCGGCCGAGGTCACGTTCGCGGCCATCCTGAGCCCCCGGTTCACGACCGAGTTCGAGTGGCTGAAGTGGCTGCCGCACACCTCGTCGCCGCAGAGCCGGCTGGCGGGCGTGCACCTGGCCAACAGCGCGGCGCTCGGCACGGCCATCCTGAACGCCCTCGAGGAACTGATCCAGAGTCGCAACTCCCAAAACGGCGGCGACGGCACCTCGCGCGGCTCGCACGAGGAGGGTGAGGCCGCGTCCCAGCGCGGCACCCACGTCGGCCAGAGAACTCCCGAGTCCTCGTCGGCCACCGACGGCGCCGCCCTCGTGGTTCTGATCGACAACGACGCCCCGGTGGACCGGGCCCGGCTCGCGCAGATGCTCGAAGACGCCGCGGATGCTCGCATCTACCCGATCTGGATGGCCCCGAACGTCGAGGCGCTCCCCGCCGCCTGCCGCACCTTCGTCAACGTGGAGAACGGCCTCGCCCACGCCGAGGTCGGCTTCGTACGGCTGGGGATGACGGTTCCCGATGTGACCATCGAGGGGGTGTCCGTCGAGTACGCGCGCATCCTGGCCCGGCGCCTGGCCCCGATCATCGACGCCGGCGCCGTCATCGCCGACGCCAGCGACCTGCCGCGCAGCGTGTCCATGGTGACGCTGATGGGGGAGGAGCTGGCCTCCGAACCCGGCACCGCGATCGAACGCTGGACCCAGAACAGCTCGATCAGCGACCGCTCCGGCGCCGCCCCGGTCCCGCGCAAACGAACCGGCACGCTGCGGGCGATCGTGGGGCAGTCCGCCCTCGACGCCATGCACCTCGACCTGCGCACCCAGGGCCCGCACGCTTTGGTCGGCGGCACCACGGGGTCGGGCAAGTCGGAGTTCCTGCAGGCCTGGGTGCTCGGCATGGCCGCCGAATACAGCCCGGACCGGGTGACCTTCCTGTTCGTGGACTACAAGGGCGGCTCAGCATTCGCGGAATGCACCCGGCTGCCGCACTGCGTCGGCCTGGTCACCGACCTCAGCCCGCACCTGGTGCGTCGCGCGCTGACGAGCCTGCGCGCCGAACTCCACTACCGGGAACACCTGTTCAACCGCAAGAAGGCCAAAGACCTGCTGGAGCTCGAGAAGCGCGGCGACCCGGACTGCCCGCCGGCCCTGGTCCTGGTCATCGACGAGTTCGCCGCGCTCGCCGGCGAAGTGCCCGAGTTCGTCGACGGAGTTGTGGACATCGCCCAGCGCGGCCGGTCCCTCGGCATCCACCTGATCATGGCCACCCAGCGGCCGGCCGGCGTCATCAAGGACAACCTGCGGGCCAACACGAACCTGCGCGTCGCCCTGCGGATGGCCGACGAGTCCGACTCGAAGGATGTCGTCGGCGACCCTATCGCCGGAACCTTCGACCCATCGATCCCCGGCCGGGCCATCGCCAAGACCGGTCCGGGGCGGCTGATCCCGTTCCAGTCCGGCTACGCGGGCGGCTGGACCACGGATGAACCCGACGTGGTCAGCGTGAAGGTCGGCGAGCTCCGGTTCGGCTCGCAGACGCCCTGGGAGGCGCCCGCCCACGAGTCGAACGAGCCGCGCGACCTCGGCCCCAACGACCAGGTGCGGATCGTGAGCAACCTCATCACCGCCGCGGCGCGCGCGGGTATCCCCGCCCCGCGCCGGCCGTGGCTGGACGACCTGCTCCCGGCCTACGACCTGCTCGCCCTGCGGCAGGGGCGGGACTCCATGATCGTGATGGGGGTCAGCGACATCCCCGAGAAGCAGCTGCAGGAGCCGGCCTTCTTCCGGCCGGACAAAGACGGCCACATGGCCATCTACGGAACCGGCGGAACGGGCAAGTCCGCCCTCCTCCGCACGCTGGCCATCTCCGCGGGCGCCAGCCCCGGCAGCGGCGCCGTGAACGTCTACGGGATCGACTTCGGAACCGGCAGCCTCCGCGGCGTCGAGGTCCTGCCCCACGTCGGTTCGATCGTCTCGGGCGACGACCACGAGCGGGTGGGCCGGCTCCTGCTGATGCTCCGGGCCGAACTCGACGCCCGGGCCCTGCGGTTCTCCGAGGTCAACGCCGCCAGCATCGGCGAGTACCGCGAGCTGGCCAAGGCCCCGGGGGAGGCGCGCATCCTGTTCCTGCTCGACGGCTTCGGCACGTTCCGCCAGGAATACGAGACCAGCCTCGCCCGCGGACCGCTCTACAACACCTTCATGCGCATCCTGGGCGAAGGGCGGCCGCTGGGCATCCACGTGGTCATCACGGCCGACCGGTACGGAAGCGTGCCGACCGCGGTCAACGCCAACATCCAGCGCCGGGTGGTGCTCCGCCTGCCCGACGAGTCCTCCTATCAGGTGCTGGATGTGCCCAAGGACGTCCTGAGCGAGCAGTCACCTCCCGGCCGGGCCATCGTCGATGGCTACGAAACCCAGCTGGCGATCATCGGGGGCACGCCGAACGTGGCGGCGCAGACGACGAGCACACAGGCGCTCGCCGCCCGGCTCCGCGCCGCCGGTGTGGCCGAGGCCCCGGTCGTGGGGGCGCTCCCGAAGGAGGTCTCCCTCCGCGAGCTGCCGGCATCCGTCAACGACCTGCCGGTGATCGGCATCTCGGACACGGCGCTGCAGCCGATGGGGTTCGAGCCGATGGGCACCATCGTCATCGGCGGGCCGCCCGTGAGCGGCAAGACCAACACCATCCGGGCCCTGGTGCGAACGATCGCGGCGTGGGACCCGGACGCGAAGTTCTTCCACATCGGCGGGCGTCGGTCGCAACTCGCGACGGACTACCCCTGGATGCGGAGCGCGGTCAAGGTCGACGACGCGGTCGCGCTGGTGAAGGAGCTGATCGAGGCCGTCACCGACGAGGGGGTCACCGACCGGCTGGTCATCGTGATCGAGAACGTGACCCAGTTCGCGGCCTCGCCGTTGGAGAAACCCCTGGTGGAGCTTGCGCAGAAGGTGAACCGCAGCGACCACACGCTCATCACCGACGTCGACATCGCGAACCTCGGCAGCAGCTTCGGTCTCGTCGGCGAGATGAAGGCCGCCCGCAAGGGGATCATCCTGAAACCGGACACGCACGACGGCGAGAGCGTCTTCAAGGTGCCGTTCCCCCGCGTCGCGCGGCACGAGTTCCCCGAGGGCCGCGGCCTCTACGTGCAGAACGGTTCCGTCTACCGCGTTCAGATTCCACTGGTGGCCGATAGCCTCAACGCAGACCGACGAAAGGGCTGATCAAGTCAATGGCACAGATCTGGCTGAACATGCAGGACCTCGCTGAGGTCTCCTCCGGGCTCAAGACGACGATCGACGAGTTCAAGGCCGCCGCCAAGAGCAACGACGATGGCGCGGGCGCGGTCGCGCACCCCGACGACCGCTCGGAACTCTTCGACGTCGTGCACGAGTTCGAGGCCGAGTGGGCGGCCAAGCGGGACAAGCTCAAGGGCGGCCTGGAGGACCTTCAGGAGCGTCTGGACGGCGTCATCGCCGGCTGGACCGCATTCGACCGGGAGGCGGCCAAGAGCATGGGGCACGCCGGCCACGACAACCAGCCCGTCGGAGGGATGAAATGACCCTCACGTCGCCCAGAGGCCACATCCTCCGGATCCTGGAGGGGTCGGCATCCGACGTCGACAGCCGCGGACGCAACCTGGTCGCCCTCGGCGACACCATGGACAGCACCGCCAGGGCGCTGCGGGAGATCAGCGAGGGCACCACCCAGATCGCCGAATCCGTGGACAAGGTGCGCAAGGTGGCCGGGGAGATCAACGGGGATCTGTCCAAGGCGGCAGTGCGCTACCGGATGACGGGGGAGACTCTCAAAGGCTACGCGGCGGCTCTGAAGGCGGCGCAGGACACGATCCACCCCCTGATCGACGACATCGAGACGGCGCACAGTGTGGCCGAGGACCGTCGTGACACGGCGGATTCCGCCTCGAGGGCGCTGAGCGGCCTCGACACCACCTGGCTGTGGGAGACCGAGCCGACACCGCAGGATCGGGCGCAGGCGGTGTCGGCCGATGACGCCGCCGCGAGTTCCGCGCGCAGCGCGGACAACAACCTCGACGGGCTCTGGGACACCTTCGAGAGCGCGTTCAGCGTGTGGGCGGAAGCCTACGACGATGCGGTCGGCGGAATCGACACGGCGATGGACACCGCGGGCAACAACGACACCTGGGTCGAGGACCTGACCAAATTCCTCGACACGATCAGCTCGGTGCTGCTCGTGCTCGCCGTCGTCGCCCTGTTCCTGACCGGGCCCATCGCCCTGTTCGTGATGGCCCTGGTCGTGGTGTTATCCGTCGTGTCCCTGATCGGACACGTGACTCTGGCGGCCACGGGCAACGGCTCCTGGGTCGACGTGGGCCTCGATGTCTTCGGGCTGGTCACCTTCGGAATCGGCGCTGCGGGAGCGAAATCGGTTTCAGCCGTCCTGCGCGGCCCGGAAATGAGGGCCGTCTTCGCCGGGGGACGGGATTCCGTCCAGGTGGGTCTGCGCGCTGCAATGCCGACGAGCAATTGGCGCCTGGTGAATCGCTTCCGGGACGTGCAGGCCTTCGCCGGCTCCCGCTTGCAGACCATTCCGCCGTTCTTCAACAATCCGTGGAACACCCTCCGCGGCGGCAGCGCGAACGTGGGACAGTACATGGGCTTCCGCAACAATATCGACGAGACGTTCGGCCATCTCCCCGAGGTTGCGGAGTGGGTCAGGGGCGCGGGTCGCGAAGGGGTGCCCGTTCTCAGGGAACAGGTGAAGAACGTGGCCCTGTCCGGCGGCGGCACCCTCGTAGCCGCCTACGACAAGATCGCCGGCACATTCGACCAGGGCTACATCTCGTTCAAGAACAGCGTGGTCTCCTGACATGGGCCGACCATCAGGACGCACCTCTCCGCAGGCATCCGCGGCCAGGCCGAAACTCGACAAGGCGCGTGGCGGGTTCATGGCCGGGTCGCTGCTGATGGCCGCGTTCCTGCTGCTGACGGTGCTGAACGGGCTCCTCGCCGGCGGCCACATGGGGCCCGGGGACGGGGAGCGACTGTACCGGGGCGCCATCGAATGGCCGTGGATTCCACTGCCTGCCTGGCTGGTGATCGCCGTCGCCCTCATCGCCCCGGTCTCGGTTGCGATGATGCTGCGCCACTTCACCAGAGACGACCGCCCCCTGCTCGTCTACCTCGTCATGATGACCCTGGTCATCTACGTGATGCTCCCCCTCCTGTACAGCACCATGTACCGTGACCCGACGGGCCTCCCGGTCGGCGTCGACTCCTATGGGGGTTTCGGCTGGCATTGGATCGGCTCGGTGTTTCAGGTGGTGACGCTGTCGATGATCCTGATCCGGGCACTCCTGTTGACGCTGCAGAAGCCGCGCGCGCTCGAGCCGGCGGAGGTGTCGCTGTGAGCCTCGCCAGCGAGCTCAAGGGCTCCCGTGCCGCCGCCGAGCTCACGTACACGCTCGTCTTCCCGCCCGGATGGGCCGAGTACGGCATCGACCGCGAAGCCGAGGCCCAGCTTGTCCAGAACGCCCGGGACCTCTACCGCGACGGCGGACGGCCGGACATCGCGCTGGACGTTCGCACGCGCATCCACGTGTATTTCGCCCGGGTCCGCAAAATCGGTGCGACGGCCATGTACCTCCCGATCAAACGCGTCGACGACATCGTTCTGCCGGTCTCCATCGTGGCGGTCCCGTTCAGAGCGGCGCCGGGAACCACCCTCGTCTCGGCGGTCGACCGTCTCGCCGGCGGCCGGGCCGAAGCGGTGCAGCTGCCGCAGGGTCCCGCCTGGCGCTGGCAGGAGGAACGAAACCGGGTCGACGGCGAGGAGGGTCTCTCGTCATTACTGATCCACTACCTCGTTCCGGCACCGGGGGAGCGGCCCGGCACGGGCCTCGTGCTCTCCTACGCGATCCTCCATCTCACCGGCGACGAAGGCGACGAGTTCGTGACCGTCCTCGCCGGGCTCTTCGACGCGATAGCAGGGACATTCCGGTGGAAACAGAACTAGCGGGCTACCTCGTCGGGTACGACACCGACGTCTGGATCGACGTTCCCCTGCACTTCCCGGAACAGGACTGGGCGACCCGTGACGACTGGGCCAGGGACGTGGCCGAGCGCACGGGCCGAGAAATGCCCGAACCCGAGACCACCATCGGCCGGTTCTACGAGACGGCCAGGGAGATCGCCGCTTTCAGCGTGCCGGATGCCGCCAAACGGTTCTGGTACTTCCCGGTCGCCGGCTCCTTCCTCTCGGTCGCGCATCTGTACACCGCGTCGCGAGCCGAGCTCGGCGAGGCGAGCCTGGAAGACTGCGCCGGTTCCGCCGAGTCTTCGCTGACCGTCCCCGTCGTCGCCGAGATCGAGTCGGACGGATTCGGCCGGCTGGTGCGTGTGCTCTCCACGACGTCGCTGGAACAGGAAGACGGCTCCAACCGCGTCGTCGGCTGCGCCCGGCTGGTCGGCGAAGCGGCGGGACACGTCTTCCTGCTCGAGGTCATCGATGACAACCTCGGCCGGATCGCCCTGATGCTGGACGGCCTGAAGGCGCTGATGGAAGCCATCCGGATTGTTCCGGCAGAAGAGTCCCAGACCAGATAGCGTTACAGCAGTACTCGATCACTCCTATGGGGGAGTGGGGAACCGATCGAAAGGCTTATCAATGACATTCCACGCCAGCTATGACGCCATGGAGCAGACCGCCGGAGTTCTCGAAAGCGGCGCTGAAGACATCAAGGGCCAGCTGCACTCGCTGCTCGGCAAGGTCGAAGAACTGCTCGGCGAGGGCTTCAAGACCGACCTCGCGTCCGGCAAGTTCGGCGAGGGCTACAACGAACTCAACAACGGTGTGAACACGGCCGTCGCCGGCATCACCGACATGGCCAACGCGCTGCGCTCCATGTCGCAGAAGACCCGCGAGCACGACGCTTCCATGGCCGGAAGCTAGTCACACTCGTCTGAACGAGTAGTTCGAGGGCGGTTTCGCGAGAAGCCGCCCTCGTCACGCACAATCTGGGGGGAATGCGGATGTCGGACGGTGTGCACCTTGACCTGTCGCTGATTTCTGCCGCCGCGTCCAACGCGACCGGCGTCAAGACATCGTTCGCCGAGTCCGCGGACAGCTCGGGTCGCGCCGCGGACGCCTGCGGCCATGTCGGACTGGCCGAGGCCGTGCAGGACTTCGCCGACACCTGGGACGACCGGCGGGCCGGCTACGTCGAGAACCTCGGCCGGCTCGCGAAATCGCTGACGGACATCCACACCTCGTTCCGGGAACTCGACCAGAAACTCTCCGGCTCCACCGAACCCGCACCGATGCAGGCCTGAGCGTGCAGCGACTCGCGGGTGACCCGGCGGTGGTGCTCGAAACCGGTCTGCGCTACGCGGACACGGCGACGGCCATCCGAGCGGCCGTGCGCCAGCTCACGGCGATCGCCAACCCGGATGCCATGCACGGCCTGGCCATCGCCCGGGTGCGTTCAGACGCCGCCGCGCTGGCCGCGGATATCTCCCAGGCCGAGTCCCGCTACAGCGAGACCGGCGACGCCCTCGTCGCGTACGCCGCAGCCCTCGAGGCGGCGCAGGACGACGCCGATCAGGCGATCGCCGAATTCGAGGCCGCCGCCGACGACCTGAACGACGCGGAACGCGTGCAGAGCAGGCTCCGGGTGACCCAGCTCGCCGAAACACTCGCGGACGCGCTGATCGTGACGGCACCGCCGCCGCCACGCACGACTACGGCGGACCTCGCCCGGGTCACCGGTTCGATCTCCGGCCTCTCCGACCGGAAGGATGCCGCCGAGCGCCGCTACCACCAGGCGTGCGAGGACCGCGACCGGGCGGCCGTGAACGCCCGCAACCGCATCGTCGACGTCGTCGCCGGCAGCGACCTCAACGACTCCATCTGGGACGACATCAGCGGGTTCCTCACCGCGGTCGCCGACTTCATCGGCCAGGCCATCGACGTCATCGTCTCGGTGCTCGCCGCCATCGTGCTCGCCGTCCTGGCGCTGGTCGCCGCGGTGATCCTGCTCATCGCCGCGGTCGTCGCATTCGGCCTCGCCGTACTCGCGCTCGTTGCCGCCGCCGCCATCGCGCTGGCCGTGATCGCGGTCGCCCTCGCGCTGGCGGTGGCGGTCGCCGTCGTCCTGGTCCTGGCCGCGGCGATCGTCGCGGCCACCGCAATCGCGCTCGCCCTCGCGGTGATCGTCGCGGCAGCCGTCGTGCTGACCGTGGTGCTGGCCCATCTGGCCATTTTCCTGGCCGCTACCGTCTACCTGGCCACCGCCTTGATCCTGCAGGGTGGCGATCCGCTGGACTCGCTCGTGCAGTCGGCCATCGTCGCGCTGATGGCGACGGTTCCCGTGGCCTGGTTGCTCGTCGGCGCCGCCGGCTGGGGGGAACGAGCCGAGCCGAAGCGCGTCGCCCACCGAGACGCGAAGCTCGTGGCCCACGCCAGCTTCGAGACCATGTTCCAGGACCTGATGGACATCGATGACGCAGGGCACACGAACGACGAGAAGGACACCAACCAGGAATCCGTCGTCAGAATCACCACCATCACGGGCCCGAACGGTGAACTGATCTACAAGATCGCCGTGCCCAGCACGCAGCAGTGGCTACCGGGCGGCACCAGCGCCAACGACGGCGCGAGCGACGCCGCCGCCAAGATGGTCCTCGGGCAGCGCACGCAACTCGAGAAAGCGGTAATGGACGCGATGAAGCAGCAGGAGATCCCCGACGGCGCACACGTCATGCTCACCGGTTGGAGCCTCGGCGGGATCACGGCCGGCAACCTGGCCGCCGACCCCGTGTTCAGCCGCACCTACAAGGTCGACGCCCTGGTGACCGCCGGCGCCTCGCTCGACGACATGCCGATCCCGCTGCACACGAAGGTACTCGATGTGAGCCACCTGACCGATCCGGTCCCGCGCACCGAGAACCCCTTTCTGGCCGACCACAGCAACGACGGTAACCGGTACAAGATCGATGTTCCCGCCCCGGGCGGGGCCGGCGAAGACCTGGGACACAACCCAGAAAAATATCAGGAGACGTTCAGAACTCATGTCGACAAGGGAACCGGGGGTGCCGTCCTCGATTTCAAGGCGGCCGGCGGCTCAGACAGCAGTGTGGGCATCGCCGATTACTTCGGCGACGCGGTCGACGGCGACGACTATTCCTACACACGTGGCTGAGCGGGCGAGATGGCGTCGCTTGACTGTGCTCGCGGCGGCCGTCTCCGTCACCCTGGCCCTCGCTGCCTGTGCCCCCCAGCCTTCCCCATCGTCACAATCCGCGCCACCGGAGGCAAACATGAACACGGAGCAGGTCACCGAATCGCTGAAAGCCATTGACGGGGTTGAAGACGCCACGGTTACGGTTGCGTTGAACGGATTTCCGGGCAACTACCGGTCGACGACGAGGCTCACAGTCACCGCCGAGGGCGACGCGGCCCTGGGCGAGGTCCTCCGCCAGACGGCATCCGTCATCTGGGCTGAATACGGCACACAATTACCCCAGTACCGTTTCGCCGTCGAGGCTCCCTGGCCCGGCGGTCCCCAACCCCTCCAGCTGGTAGTCCTCAGGGACCGCCAGGCGGAGTTCGGTTTCACCCAGGGGAAGTACCTCGGCACCCACCTCATCCTCACCAGGGAGGAGCTGGCCGCGATGTTCGGCGCTGCGGAATGAGTGCGAGCCCGCAGCATCCGTCGCTCCAATTCGAGCTCCCGGGTGCCTGGTGGCGAATCCCGGTCGACTCGATTGACTCGGCCGCCGCGTCCGTCAAGAAACTCGTCGCGCACCAGTTCGGACGCAACTCCAGCGAGGCGACGTTTCGCGCGCAGCAGCGCAAAGCCATGACGGCAGCGGTGACGCACGCGATCGAGGGCGGGGCGACCGAGTTCCACGTGTCCCTCAAGCTCGACAAGCGGATCACCTTCGCGTCCACGCTGACCGTCTACCGGCCGGCGCTCACCTTCCCCGGCCAGAGCACCGAGCCGCCCGTCATCATGGATGCCCTGGCGCTGGGCCTGGTACGCGGCGACGGGTCTGACCGGGAGGACGGCGCGGATCACTGGGCCGTCCTCGAGGGCGAGGGCGCGATCCTGTTCGAGAAGGGCCGGTCGTACGTGCTGCGGCGCACCAGCGATCACGAGCAGCCGGGCCGCGGTCCCGACGCCGAGTCCTATACCGCCATCAAGGCCGACTACTGGATCACGGTGCCGGGCGCGAGCGCCGTGCTCCTGGTGACCTTCTCGTCGCCCCTCGGCGAGCTCGGCCCCCTGCTGGTGGAGCTCTACGATGCGATCATCGACTCCGCGGTCTGGACCGGGCTGCCGGAGGCTCCCGCCGCCGGGAACCTGGCCGACGAACTCCGCACGAAGGCCCGCCCCTGAGCGTTCCCGGGGCGCTGACGGATGCCCCCAAAACTGGTCAGCCGTTCGGCGAGGCAATCGAGTACCCTTAATACTCATGGACGGTTCCATCGAGTCACGCGTGGACCACGAGGTCGACGACTGGCTGAATTGGCTGCCCCGCTGGCGCCCGGGCACACACCGAGGTCGCGCCCGCCTCTGCCGCACCTGCTTCGGGTCGCCCATCATCGGTGCCGCCGGCCTCACCACGGATGTCCCGCACGCCGTGCAGCACGCGCTGTCCATGCGCATCAAGCGCGTGATCGACGCGGACGTCGACGAGTACACCGAGGCGCACCTGCCGCTGCTCCGCCGCGAGATCCACCTCAACGAGCAACGCAAGGCCGCCGCGAGCTACCAGCCGACCGAAGGCCTGGACCCTGCCTACACGGGGCTCGACCTGGATCCGCCCGCCACGCCCGACGCCCCCTACCTCTTCACCTTCGCCGACCTCGCCCGGCCCGAAGAGCCCTCGGCCGCGCCCGTCGCCCCACCGCCGCTGAGCGTCGAGGAGAAGGCCGCCATCCGTGCCGAACTCAAACTCGCCGACGAGCACGCGGCCCTGGTCGGCCGAAAGGTTTGCGCGGAGCTGTCCCGGCACCAGGCACGGATGCGCCGGGCAGTCTCCGACTTCGTCGAACCCTGGGTGCTGGCCCTGCTGGCAGACCTCGACACCGCCCTCGATTCACCGCTCTGGCCGCGCGGCATCTGAACAACACCTGAACGAACCCCCCCGGACGTGGTAATCCATTTGACCGGGCTGCCACCGTCAAGTTAGTATTTCGGGGTGTGCGCTTTGTCGTGCGCTTGAGTTATGCCACCGCGATTTTGTCGTGCTGCACCTTAGGCGCCGCGACCGGGCACTCACTCAGGGTTTGTTCTCCGAGCAGCCCCCACGGCATACCCACCTGAACAAGCGGACTCGTCTGCGTGCCTCGGTGGGTCCAGATGAACTCGATCCAGGCGGCAACGTGCAGGGTCGAATGCTAATCACAAAGCTGTCACCGTGCAGCAATAACGAGGAGTAATTAGTGCCCACCATTCAGCAGTTGGTCAGAAAGGGACGCAGCCCCAAGGTCACCAAGACCAAGGCTCCCGCCCTGAAGTCCAACCCCCAGCAGCGCGGCGTTTGCACCCGCGTCTACACGACGACCCCGAAGAAGCCGAACTCGGCTCTCCGCAAGGTCGCCCGCGTCAAGCTGTCGAACGGTACCGAGATCACCGCCTACATCCCCGGCGAGGGTCACAACCTGCAGGAGCACTCGATGGTGCTCGTCCGCGGCGGTCGCGTTAAGGACCTTCCCGGTGTTCGATACAAGATCGTTCGTGGCGCACTGGACACCCAGGCCGTCAAGAACCGCAAGCAGGCTCGTAGCCGCTACGGCGCCAAGATGGAGAAGAAGTAATGCCTCGTAAAGGCCCAGCGCCCAAGCGTCCCGTTATCGCTGACCCGGTATACGGCGCCCCCATCGTCTCCCAGCTCGTCAACAAGATCCTCCTCGACGGCAAAAAGGGCCTCGCCGAGCGCATCGTTTACGATGCACTCGAAGGCGTCGTTGCCAAGAATGGTGCGGATGCTGTCGTCACGCTGAAGAAGGCACTCGACAACGTTCGTCCCACCCTTGAGGTGCGTTCGCGCCGCGTGGGTGGTTCCACCTACCAGGTGCCCGTCGAAGTCAAGCCGCACCGCGCCAACACCCTGGCCCTCCGATGGTTGACCAGCTACGCCAAGGCTCGTCGCGAGAAGACCATGACCGAGCGTCTCACCAACGAAATCCTCGATGCATCCAACGGCCTCGGTGCCGCTGTGAAGCGCCGCGAGGACACGCACAAGATGGCCGAGGCGAACAAGGCCTTCGCTCACTACCGCTGGTAGTCGCGTTCCGGAGTCCGGGCTTGTCGGGATCAGATCTCGACGGGCCCGGATACCGGATGCCCTGTTTCGCACCACGCACCATAAGCAAACTTCCGGAGGACCCCCGTGGCACTTGACGTGCTCACCGACCTGAGTAAGGTCCGCAACATCGGCATCATGGCTCACATTGATGCTGGCAAGACCACCGTCACTGAGCGCATCCTGTACTACACGGGTGTCAATCACAAGATCGGCGAGACGCACGACGGCGCCTCGACCATGGACTGGATGGCGCAGGAGCAGGAACGTGGCATCACCATCACGTCTGCCGCGACGACCTGTTTCTGGGCTGAAAACCAGATCAACATCATCGACACCCCCGGCCACGTCGACTTCACCGTTGAGGTGGAGCGTTCGCTCCGCGTCCTCGACGGCGCCGTCGCAGTGTTCGACGGCAAGGAGGGCGTTGAGCCCCAGTCCGAGACCGTCTGGCGTCAGGCCGACAAGTACGACGTGCCCCGCATCTGCTTCGTCAACAAGATGGACAAGCTCGGCGCCGACTTCTTCTACACCGTCGACACGATCGTCAAGCGCCTCGGCGCGAAGCCGCTCGTCCTCCAGCTGCCGATCGGCGCCGAGAACACCTTCGAAGGTGTTGTCGACCTCGTCGAGATGCGTGCACTGACCTGGCGCGGCGACTCCAAGGGTGACGTCGAGATGGGCTCCAAGTACGCTATCGAAGAGATCCCGGCCGACCTCGTCGACCAGGCTGCGGTCTACCGCAAGCTGCTCCTCGAGACCGTTGCCGAGACCGACGACGACCTGATGGAGAAGTACTTCTCCGGCGAGGAACTCACGGTCTCCGAGATCAAGCACGCGATCCGCAAGCTCACCGTCTCCAGCGAGATCTACCCGGTCCTCTGTGGCTCGGCGTTCAAGAACCGCGGCGTTCAGCCGATGCTCGACGCCGTCATCGACTACCTCCCCACCCCGCTCGACGTGCCGGCCATCGAGGCCCACGACCCGCGCGATGAGGAAAAGGTCATCATGCGCCACCCGGATGCGACGGAGCCGTTCACGGCCCTCGCGTTCAAGGTTGCCGTTCACCCGTTCTTCGGTCGTCTGACCTATGTGCGCGTGTACTCCGGTCACCTTGACTCCGGTGCCCAGGTCATCAACTCGACCAAGGGCAAGAAGGAGCGCATCGGCAAGATCTTCCAGATGCACGCCAACAAGGAGAACCCTGTGGCCTTCGTGACCGCCGGTCACATCTACGCGGTCATCGGCCTCAAGGACACGACCACGGGTGACACCCTGTGCGACCCGAACGCGCAGGTCGTGCTCGAGTCGATGACGTTCCCTGACCCGGTCATCGAGGTTGCGATCGAGCCGAAGACCAAGCAGGACCAGGAAAAGCTGGGTCTCGCGATCCAGAAGCTGGCCGAAGAAGACCCGACCTTCCGCACCGAGCAGAACCAGGAAACTGGTCAGACGGTCATCAAGGGAATGGGCGAGCTCCACCTGGACATCCTCGTCGACCGGATGCGGCGTGAATTCAACGTCGAAGCCAACGTCGGCAAGCCCCAGGTCGCCTACCGCGAGACGATCCGTCGCGCGGTCGAGCGTCACGACTACACGCACAAGAAGCAGACCGGTGGATCCGGGCAGTTCGCGAAGATTCAGATCGCGATCGAGCCGCTCGAGATCACTGCCGATAAGAGCTACGAGTTCGTCAACAAGGTCACGGGTGGCCGCATCCCCCGGGAGTACATTCCCTCGGTGGACGCAGGAATCCAGGATGCGCTGCACGTTGGCGTCCTGGCCGGCTACCCGATGGTGGGCGTCAAGGCAAGCCTGCTTGACGGCGCCGCGCACGACGTCGACTCCTCGGAGATGGCGTTCAAGATCGCCGGCTCGATGGGCTTCAAGGAAGCCGTTCGTAAGGCTGATCCCGTTCTGCTCGAGCCGCTGATGGCCGTCGAGGTACGTACGCCCGAGGAATACATGGGCGACGTCATCGGCGACCTGAACTCGCGTCGTGGACAGATCCAGACCATGGAGGACGCTCAGGGCGTGAAGGTAATTCGCGCCAACGTGCCGCTGTCGGAGATGTTCGGATACATCGGTGACCTGAGGTCGAAGACCTCTGGCCGCGCCGTGTACTCGATGACCTTCGAGAGCTATGCGGAGGTCCCCCGGGCTGTGGCCGAAGAGATCATTCAGAAGAACAAGGGCGAATAGCCCGGGGCCTTCGGGCCTTTCAGGGCCCCATGGCCCGAATCGCTTCGGCCTCCCGGCCCGAGTAACATAAGTACACAAATCCAGCAGTTTCACCGCCCGCATCCAGCGGGCGGTGAAGCCGAGAGTCCTGAGGAGGACCCACAGTGGCCAAGGCCAAGTTCGAGCGGACCAAGCCGCACGTAAACATCGGAACGATCGGTCACGTTGACCACGGAAAGACCACGCTGACTGCAGCGATCTCCAAGGTCCTCGCCGACACGTACCCGTCCAAGACAAACGTTCAGCGCGACTTCGCGTCGATCGACTCTGCTCCGGAAGAACGCCAGCGCGGCATCACGATCAACATCTCGCACGTTGAGTACGAGACCGAAAAGCGTCACTATGCGCACGTTGACGCACCGGGCCACGCTGACTACATCAAGAACATGATCACCGGTGCTGCTCAGATGGACGGCGCGATCCTCGTGGTTGCCGCTACTGACGGCCCGATGGCTCAGACCCGTGAGCACGTTCTGCTCGCGAAGCAGGTCGGCGTGCCGTCCCTGCTCGTCGCGCTGAACAAGTCCGACATGGTTGACGACGAAGAGATCCTTGAGCTCGTTGAGCTCGAGGTTCGCGAACTCCTCACCGCCCAGGGCTTCGACGGCGACAACGCTCCCGTCGTGCGCGTTTCCGCACTCAAGGCGCTTGAAGGCGACGAGAAGTGGGTCGGCAACATCCTTGAGCTGATGAAGGCTGTCGACGACTACTTCCCGGAGCCCGTCCGCGACAAGGACAAGCCCTTCCTGATGCCGATCGAGGACGTCTTCACGATCACCGGTCGTGGAACCGTCGTCACCGGCCGCGCCGAGCGTGGAACCCTCAAGATCAACTCCGAGGTCGAGGTTGTCGGCATCCGCCCGACCATCAAGACCACGGTCACTGGTATCGAGATGTTCCACAAGCAGCTCGACGAGGCATGGGCCGGCGAGAACTGTGGTCTTCTTCTTCGTGGCACCAAGCGCGAAGACGTCGAGCGCGGCCAGGTTGTCGTCAAGCCGGGTTCGGTCACGCCGCACACCGACTTCGAGGGCACCGCGTACATCCTGTCAAAGGATGAGGGTGGGCGTCACAACCCGTTCTACGCGAACTACCGCCCGCAGTTCTACTTCCGCACCACGGACGTCACCGGCGTCATCACGCTGCCTGAGGGCACCGAGATGGTCATGCCCGGCGACACCACCGACATGAACGTCGCGCTGATCCAGCCGATCGCCATGGAAGAGGGCCTCGGCTTCGCCATTCGTGAAGGTGGCCGCACCGTCGGTGCCGGAACGGTGACCAAGATCATCAAGTAGTTCCCTTCAAGAAACGGGGTCGGCCCTTCGGGGGCCGGCCCCTTTTTTGTACCCGTTTCGTGCGGGGAGCCGGAGTACTTTGGATACGGCTGCGCCGCACAGCCGGAGAAGGAGAAGACCATGGGCTTGGACGACATCACCAAGAAGGCCAAAGCGTTCCTGAATGACAACAGGGTCAAGGACGCGCTGACAAGCGAGCAGGCCGAGGAAATGAGCGACAAGGTGCTCGGAGCCACCGCCGATGCGGCCAACAAGGTCACCGGCGGCAAATACGAGGAGCAGATCGAGGGCGCGCGCACCTCCGCCGACGACAAGATCGGCACCGACGACAAGCCCCCCGCCACCTAACGCCCTCTCTCGGGCCCTCGGCCCGTAGTTCCCGTTCCGGTCGAGAGTGACCGCCGCAGCGGTCACTCTCGACCGGAACGGGAACTGTCGTACCGGCATCCGGGAGAAGATGACTCCTCCCGGCCCCTCGACGTGGGCTGGAGCACACAGTTCCGGCGCAACACGCCTCGGACGGTGGCTGTCGTCTCGATCCTGATCGGATGAGACACAACGACATCACCAATCGATCCGGCCTCGTTCTGGTCAGGGACATCGTAGGCATCGAACAGGACGACAGGACCCTGAGGCGCGACCATGCGGTGGGCGCCAGGGAGCGCATCCGTCGCGGAGCCTATGTCGATGACGCGCTTTGGGCGTCCATGACCCCAGCCGATCGATACCGCGCGCGAATCCTGGCGGCGGTTCGCACCCGGCGACGGATGCCCGTGGTGGCTTTCGACTCGGCGGCCGCGCTGTGGGGCTATCCGAGGGCCAGCGCCTGGCCCGGCGTCGTACACCTGATCGTCAACCCGGAGTCGGCCGCACGGAGCAAGAACGGGGTCACGATTCACCGTGAGGGGCTGGAAGCGGGGGACGTCGTCGAAATGGAAGGCATTCTGGTGACAAGTCCCCAGCGAACGCTGGTGGATCTCGCCCGCGCGGCGCAATTCCGGGACAGCGTGGCGGCGATCGACTGTGCTCTCAATCCTGAGCGGAGCACGAACTACAATCAAGTCACGAAAGACCAGCTCCTAGAGGCGCACGAGCGGGTGGTGTCCCCGCGGGGCGGGCGGCAGTCGCTGAAAGCGATCAAGTTCGGGAACGGCCTCGCGGACAATGCGGGCGAGTCCGAGAGCAGGGTTGTCATCTTCGAGCTGGGATTCCCTGACCCCGTCCTTCAGCGTCAGCACGTCAACCCAAACGGTGGTCACTACTTCACGGATACCGAATGGCCGGAGTATCGAACGATCGGTGAGCTCGACGGACGCGGAAAATACCTGAAGGAGGAGTACCTCGGTTCGATGTCCCCGGGTGAGGCCGTTTACGCGGAGAAAATCCGTGAGGACCATCTCAGGGCTGAGGGCAACGTCTTCGCGCGCTGGGGGATTCCGGACATCCGCGAACCATGGCGGTTGCAGCGCATCCTGAGCAAGGCGGGACTCCCGCTGGTGCGGTGAGTGTGCCCGTTCCGGTCGAGAGTGACCGCCGCAGCGGTCACTCTCGACCGGAACGGGCACTTTGGACGGCCTGAGAGGTGCGGGGGAGCCCCGGAACGACGCGGAAGTGGCGACACGCCGCCCGCGACACGCCCGGGTTGCACAATGACCCGACCCTGTGGCAGACTCTTCTAGTTCAACACTTTCGACTGCCGCGCTGCTCGCGGTATCGGGATCACTGCCAGGCAGTGCATAGCTTGTGCCGTTCGCCGTAAAAAGCGCCAGGTGCACAGTTAGGCCGCGGGTAGCAGGACATAGAAGAAACCAACAGCCGGGAATGCTGGGCAAATCCATGCCTTCCCTCATGCGCGAGTGTGGAGAAGCGAGTTGGCTCGGTACTCGCCGCCTGGCGGTGGGCATCGAAATTGACAGATGAACAGTGGTGCGATAGCAGCAGTGCTACTACGGCGTCCAATGCAGCCCTCGGGATGTACGAAGCCTTGACAAGAAAGCGAGTTCGACATGGCGGGACAGAAAATCCGCATTCGACTTAAGTCGTATGACCACGAGGTCATCGACATCTCGGCGCGCAAGATCGTCGACACAGTGACCCGCGCGGGTGCGACTGTCGTCGGCCCCGTGCCGCTTCCGACCGAGAAGAACGTGGTGTGTGTCATCCGTTCCCCTCACAAGTACAAGGACAGCCGGGAGCACTTTGAAATGCGCACCCACAAGCGTCTGATCGACATCATTGACCCGACCCCGAAGGCCGTTGACTCGCTTATGCGTCTCGACCTCCCGGCGGACGTCAACATCGAGATCAAGCTCTAGGGCCCGCGATGTCTTACTCCGATACCAAGACCACCAAGGGTCTCCTCGGCAAGAAGCTCGGTATGACCCAGGTCTGGGACGAGAACAACAAGCTCGTTCCCGTCACCGTCATCGAGATCTCGCCCAACGTTGTCACCCAGATCCGCAGCAAGGACATCGACGGCTACGCCGGCGTCCAGATCGCTGCTGGGGCCATCGACCCGCGCAAGGTCAACAAGCCATCCGCCGGACACTTCGAAAAGGCCGGCGTCACGCCTCGCCGCCACCTCACCGAGCTCCGCACCGCGGATGCCGCTGACTACACCCTGGGCCAGGAACTCACCGTTGACGGTGTGTTCGCTGCCGGCACCAAGGTCGACGTCATGGGCACCAGCAAGGGTAAGGGTTTCGCCGGTGTCATGAAGCGTCACAACTTCAAGGGTGTCTCTTCCTCTCACGGTTCACACCGCAACCACCGCAAGCCCGGTTCCATCGGTGCTTCCTCGACCCCGAGCCGTGTCTTCAAGGGCATGCGCATGGCCGGTCGTATGGGTGGCGAGCGCGTCACTGTGCTGAACCTCAAGGTGCACTCGGTTGACGCCGAGAAGGGCCTCCTGCTGGTCAAGGGCGCCGTTCCCGGTGCTCGTGGCCGCCTCGTATTCGTCCGCAACGCAGTGAAGGGAGCGTAGTCCTGATGGCTACCGCACTCGACATCATCGACGGAACCGGCAAGAAGGCCGGCACCGTTGACCTGCCCGCCGAGATCTTCGACGTTCAGACCAACATTCCGCTGATCCACCAGGTCGTCGTTGCGCAGCTCGCTGCCGCACGCCAGGGCACTCACAAGACCAAGCGTCGTGGTGAGGTCTCCGGTTCCGGCCGCAAGCCGTTCAAGCAGAAGGGAACCGGTCGCGCTCGTCAGGGCTCGATCCGCGCCCCTCAGATGACCGGTGGTGGCATCGTCCACGGACCGACCCCGCGTAACTACGAACAGCGCACCCCCAAGAAGATGATCGCGGCAGCACTGCGCGGCTCACTTTCGGACCGCGCCCGTGGCGACCGCCTCCACGTCGTGACGGCGCTCTTCAGCGCCGAGACGCCCAGCACCAAGGGCGCCATCGCACTGCTCACCCAGATCGCCAGCAGCAAGCACGTGCTGGTCGTCCTGGAACGCACCGATGAAATGACGCTGCGCAGCATCCGCAACCTGCCGACGGTGCACGTTCTGCCGTGGGACCAGCTGAATGCCTATGACGTGCTCGTCAGCGACGACATTGTCTTCACCAAGGGCGCGTTCGACGCGTTCGTGGCGAGCAAGACCAAGAAGGAAGAGGTGTCCGCATAATGGCTACCCCGATCAACAAGGATCCCCGCGACGTCATCATCGCTCCGGTCGTCTCTGAGAAGAGCTATGGCCTGATCGACGAAGGCAAGTACACCTTCATCGTGGACCCGCGCTCGAACAAGACCGAAATCAAGCTCGCGATCGAAAAGATCTTCAAGGTAGAGGTCGCTTCGATCAACACCATGAACCGGATCGGCAAGACGCGTCGCACGAAGTTCGGTCAGGGTAAGCGCAAGGACACCAAGCGTGCCATCGTCACGCTCAAGTCCGGTTCCATTGACATCTTCACGGCCGTCGGCTAAGCGGCGCGGACTAGAGGAATAAGAAATGGCTATTCGTAAGTTCAAGCCCACGACTCCTGGTCGTCGCGGTTCATCTGTTGCGGACTTCGCAGAGATCACCCGTTCGACCCCGGAGAAGTCCCTGCTTCGCCCCCTTTCCAAGACCGGTGGCCGTAACAACCAGGGTCGCATCACCACCCGTCACATCGGTGGTGGCCACAAGCGTCAGTACCGTCTGATCGACTTCCGTCGTAACGACAAGGATGGCGTCAACGCCAAGGTCGCTCACATCGAGTACGACCCGAACCGTACGGCGCGCATCGCGCTCCTGCACTTCATGGACGGTTCCAAGCGCTACATCATCGCCCCGAACAAGCTGAACCAGGGCGACATCGTAGAGTCGGGCGCCGGTGCTGACATCAAGCCCGGCAACAACCTGCCGCTGAAGAACATCCCCACCGGTACCATCATCCACGCGGTCGAACTGCGTCCGGGCGGTGGCGCCAAGATGGCCCGCTCCGCCGGATCATCCGTTCGTCTCGTTGCGAAGGATGGCATCTACGCCCAGCTGCGCCTGCCGTCCGGAGAAATCCGCAACGTCGACGCTCGCTGCCGCGCCACGATCGGCGAGGTCGGCAACGCCGAACAGTCGAACATCAACTGGGGCAAGGCCGGCCGTATGCGCTGGAAAGGCGTTCGCCCGACCGTTCGTGGTGTTGCCATGAACCCGGTCGACCACCCGCACGGTGGTGGTGAGGGTAAGACGTCCGGTGGACGTCACCCCGTCAGCCCCTGGGGCCAGAAAGAAGGGCGCACCCGCCACCCGAACAAGGAAAGCGACAAGCTCATCGTTCGTCGCCGTACCGTCGGCAAGAAGCGTAAGTAGGAGTAGACGATGCCACGCAGTCTCAAGAAAGGCCCGTTCGTTGACGACCACCTGCTTCGCAAGGTTGTCAAGGCGAACGAAGCCAGCAGCAAGAACGTAATCAAGACCTGGTCGCGCCGTTCGATGATCATCCCCGACATGCTCGGGCACACCATCGCGGTTCACGACGGACGCAAGCACATCCCGGTGTTCGTCACCGAGAGCATGGTCGGGCACAAGCTCGGCGAGTTCGCGCCCACCCGCACCTTCCGTGGTCACGTGAAGGACGACAAGAAGGGCCGTCGCCGCTAACGCGGGGACGTGAAGGAGGATAAGAAATGGTGGAGTCGATCGCACGCGTGCGTCACATCCGCGTTACCCCCCAGAAGGCTCGTCGCGTTGTCAACCTGATCCGCGGCAAGCAGGCCTTCGAGGCCCTGGGAATTCTGAAGTTCGCGCCGCAGGGTGCGAGCGATCCGGTGTACAAGCTGGTTGCTTCGGCAATCGCGAACGCCCGGGTAAAGGCCGATGCAGCCAACACCTTCCTGGACGAGCAGGATCTGTTCGTCAGCCAGGCATTCGTTGATGAGGGCACCACCCTCAAGCGTTTCCAGGCCCGCGCACAGGGTCGCGCATTCCAGATCAAGAAGCGCACGAGCCACATCACGGTTGTGCTCGCCACTCCTGAGGAGGGTACGAAGTAATGGGTCAGAAAGTAAACCCCTATGGCTTCCGTCTGGGAATCACGACCGACCACGTGTCGCGTTGGTTCTCTGACAGCACGAAGCCGGGCCAGCGTTACAGCGACTTCGTCGCTGAAGACGTCAAGATCCGCCGCCTGTTGAGCACCAGCCTCGACCGCGCCGGCGTGTCCCGCATCGAGATCGAGCGCACTCGCGACCGTGTCCGCGTGGACATTCACACCGCCCGTCCGGGCATTGTGATTGGCCGTCGTGGCGCGGAGGCCGAGCGCATCCGCTCCGACCTCGAGAAGCTCACCGCCAAGCAGATCCAGCTGAACATCCTCGAGGTCAAAAACCCCGAGGTCGACGCTCAGCTCGTCGCTCAGGGCATTGCCGAGCAGCTCTCCGCTCGTGTGGCATTCCGCCGCGCGATGCGTAAGGGCCTGCAGGGTGCCCAGCGCGCCGGCGCCAAGGGTGTTCGCATCCAGGTGTCCGGTCGTCTCGGTGGCGCTGAAATGAGCCGTTCGGAGTTCTACCGCGAAGGCCGTGTGCCACTGCACACCCTGCGCGCGAACATCGACTACGGCTTCTACGAAGCCAAGACCACCTTCGGCCGCATCGGCGTGAAGGTCTGGATCTACAAGGGCGACATCACCAACAAGGAACTCGCCCGCGAGCAGGCCAACGCTAAGTCGTCCCGCCCCGAGCGACGTGACGACCGACCGCGTCGTGCGCCCCGCGCAGAGGCAGCGGCACCGGTTGCAGCAGGAGTTGAGGCATAACCATGTTGATTCCACGCAGAGTCAAGCACCGTAAGCAGCACCACCCGGGCCGTACCGGCCATGCAACCGGTGGCACCGAGCTGTCGTTCGGCGAGTATGGCATCCAGGCGCTCACCCCCGCCTATGTGACCAACCGTCAGATCGAGTCCGCTCGGATCGCGATCACCCGTCACATGAAGCGTGGCGGCAAGGTCTGGATCAACATCTATCCGGACCGCCCCCTCACCAAGAAGCCGGCCGAAACTCGCATGGGTTCCGGTAAAGGTTCCGTCGAGTGGTGGGTCGCCAACGTCAAGCCGGGTCGTGTCCTGTTCGAACTCAGCGGTGTCACCGACATCGTTGCCAAGGAAGCGCTGACCCGCGCAATTCACAAACTGCCCTTGAAGGCACGCATCATCAAGCGCGAGGAGGGCGACGCATAATGGCGATCGGATCCAAGGAGCTCGCCCCGGTCGAGCTCGACACTTTTGAAAATGAGCGACTGTTCGACGAGCTGAAGAAGGCGAAGGAAGAACTTTTCAACCTTCGCTTCCAGTCGGCCACCGGCCAGCTCGAAAGCCACGGCCGCCTCCGCGCGGTCAAGCGCGACATCGCTCGCATCTACACGGTTCTCCGTGAGCGCGAGTTGGGCATTCGCCCGACTCCCGTGCCTGTCGAGGCTCCGGCCAAGGCTGAGAAGAAGACCAAGAAGGCCAAGCCTGCAGCTGCGTCCGTTGAGGACACCGCTGCGGTTGACGCCGACGAGACGAAGGAGGCCTAGTCATGGCGAAGACTGACGCAAAGGTCGTCGCTGTCGAGGCTGAGGCTCTCGTTCGCGGCTACCGCAAGACGCTGCGTGGTTACGTGACCAGCGACAAGATGGAAAAGACCATCGTTGTCGAGGTCGAAGACCGCGTGAAGCACCCCCTGTACGGCAAGGTCATCCGCCGTACGTCCAAGCTGAAGGCTCACGACGAGGCGAACATCGCCGGCGTCGGCGACCTGGTCCTGATCAGTGAGACCCGTCCGCTCAGCGCTTCCAAGCGGTGGCGCCTGGTCGAGATCCTCGAGAAGGCCAAGTAGGCCTCGCGCTTACTTGATAGAAGGAGTTAAAAAGTGCTTCAGCAAGAATCACGACTCAAGGTTGCCGACAACACCGGTGCCAAGGAGCTCTTGACCATTCGCGTTCTCGGTGGCTCCGGCCGTCGCTACGCCGGACTGGGCGACACGATCGTCGCCACGGTCAAGGACGCCATCCCGGGCGGAAACGTCAAGAAGGGCGACGTCGTCAAAGCCGTTGTCGTTCGCGTCAAAAAGCAGACCCGTCGTCCAGACGGTTCGTACATCAAGTTCGATGAGAACGCCGCAGTGATTTTGAAGAACGAAGGTGACCCCCGCGGCACCCGTATCTTCGGACCGGTCGGTCGCGAGCTTCGCGACAAGAAGTTCATGAAGATCATCTCGCTGGCACCGGAGGTTATCTAAATCATGGCCAGACTCAAAAAGGGTGACCTCGTTCAGGTCATCACCGGCCGCACCCAGGCCCGCGGCGGCGACCGCGGCAAGCAGGGCAAGGTCATCGCTGTCCTGGTGGAGAAGAACCGTGTCCTCGTAGAGGGCATCAACTTCGTCACCAAGCACGTTCGCGTCGGCCAGACCCAGCGCGGCACCAAGACCGGCGGCATCGAGACCATGGAGGCGCCGATTCACGTGTCCAACGTGGCCATCGTCGACCCGGAGACCAAGAAGCCGACCAAGGTCGGCGTCCGCACCGAAGAAGTAACGAAGGACGGCGTCACCAAGACGGTCCGCGTTCGTTACGCCAAGAAGTCAGGGAAGGACCTCTGATGACTGACACTGCAACTGCAGCCGCCGAAGCAGCCGTCCCGGTTATCCTGCCGCGCCTCAAGCAGAAGTACCGCGATGAGATCACCGCCCAGCTCACCAAGGACCTCGGCTTCACCAACGTCCACCAGGTTCCGAACCTGGTCAAGATCGTTGTCAACATGGGTGTCGGCGAAGCAGCTCGCGACGGCAAGATCATGGACGGGGCCGTTTCCGACCTCACCAAGATCACCGGCCAGAAGCCGCAGGTCACCAAGGCCCGCAAGTCGATCGCGCAGTTCAAACTGCGTGAAGGACAGCCCATTGGCACGCACGTCACACTTCGTGGCGACCGCATGTGGGAGTTCCTCGACCGCCTCCTGAGCCTTGCTCTTCCTCGCATCCGTGACTTCCGCGGACTGAGCGACAAGCAGTTCGACGGCAGCGGTAACTACACCTTCGGTCTCACCGAGCAGGTCATGTTTCACGAGATCGACCAGGACCGGATCGACCGTATCCGCGGTATGGATATCACGGTTGTGACGACGGCCAAGAACAACGAAGAAGGCCGCGCGCTGCTCAAGGCGCTGGGCTTCCCGTTCAAGACAGCCGAAAACACCAAGTAAAGTAGCTCTTTGGCTCCTTGTAGTAAAAATCCGGGGCTGGACAACCGTCCAGCCCCACCACGACCAAGGTCGTCATCCGTGTAACGGGTGAACGAAACCAGGCGAGAAAGGCACCACAAATGACAATGACAGATCCGGTCGCAGACATGCTGACCAGACTGCGCAACGCTAACTCGGCGTTTCACGACACCGTGTCCATGCCGCACAGCAAGCTCAAGGCGAACATCGCAGACATCCTCAAGGCTCAGGGTTACATCTCTGCCTGGGACGTCAAGGATGCAGAGGTCGGCAAGACCCTCACGCTCAACCTGAAGTTCGGTCCGAACCGCGAGCGTTCCATCGTCGGGATCAAGCGGGTTTCCAAGCCCGGCCTGCGCGTGTACGCGAAGTCGACCGAAATCCCCACCGTTCTCGGTGGCCTCGGCGTTGCCATCCTGTCCACCTCCAGCGGTCTGCTCACCGACCGCCAGGCCGAGAAGAAGGGCGTAGGCGGAGAAGTTCTCGCCTACGTGTGGTAGTCGACGATGTCACGTATTGGAAGACTCCCCATCCCGATTCCGACGGATGTCACGGTCACCGCTGAAGGCCAGCGCGTCAGCGTCAAGGGCCCGAAGGGCGAGCTCGCGCTCACCGTCGCGAACCCGATCGAGGTCAAGATCGAGGACGGCCACGTTGTCGTCACTCGCCCGAACGACGAGCGCAACTCGCGTTCGCTGCACGGACTGACCCGGACGCTCATCGCAAACCAGATCATCGGGGTGACGGTGGGTTACACCAAGTCCCTCGAGATCGTCGGTACCGGTTACCGCGTAGCCCAGAAGGGCAGCTCCATCGAGTTCGCCCTCGGCTTCTCGCACCCGGTCCTGGTCGACCCGCCCGCCGGTATCACCCTGACCGTGGAGAGCGTCAACCGCCTCACGGTCGGCGGTATCGACAAGCAGGCTGTCGGCGAGGTCGCCGCCAACATCCGTAAGATTCGTAAGCCGGAGCCCTACAAGGGCAAGGGTGTGCGTTACGCCGGCGAGATTGTTCGCCGCAAGGCCGGAAAGAGTGGTAAGTAACCATGGGTCTCGGAACTAGAGGTAAGAGCAAGGCTGCTGCCCGCGGACGCAGGCACACACGTCTTCGCAAGAAGATCGAGGGGACTGCGCTTCGTCCGCGTCTCGTCGTCACCCGTTCTGCTCGCCACGTATTCGTGCAGGTCGTCGATGACAGCAAGGGTTTCACCCTTGCTTCGGCGTCCACGCTCGAAACCGGTCTGCGCACCTTCGATGGTGACAAGACCGCCAAGGCCCGCAAGGTCGGCGAGCTCGTCGCTGAGCGTGCCAAAGCCGCCGGTATCGAAGCCGTCGTATTTGACCGTGGCGGCAGCAAGTACGCGGGACGCGTCGCTGCCATCGCCGAGGGAGCTCGAGAGGGTGGGTTGAACCTGTGAGCACTGAAACCGCTAACACAGCAACAAAGGAGAACGTGGTGGCTGCAGAGGCACCCGTCGAGACCGCTGCGTCCACGACGCCGCCGCAGAACGAGCCTCGTGAGGCTCGTCGTGGTGGCCGTGAGCGCAACCCGAACAAGGATCGCGGCAGCCGCGACGCCGACAAGAGCCAGTTCCTGGAGCGCGTTGTCACCATCAACCGCGTTTCCAAGGTGGTCAAGGGTGGTCGTCGCTTCAGCTTCACCGCTCTCGTCGTCGTCGGTGACGGCAACGGCCTGGTCGGAGTCGGCTACGGCAAGGCCCGTGAGGTGCCTACCGCCATTTCCAAGGGTGTCGAGGAAGCGAAGAAGAACTTCTTCCGCGTTCCCCGCGTCGGCCTCACGATCCCGCACCCCGTGCAGGGTGAAGCCGCAGCCGGCGTTGTCCTGCTGCGTCCGGCCGCTGCCGGTACCGGCGTTATCGCCGGTGGCCCGGTGCGCGCCGTACTCGAGTGCGCTGGCATCCACGACGTGCTGAGCAAGTCCCTCGGCTCGTCGAACACCATCAACATCGTCCACGCCACGGTCGAGGCTCTGCACCAGCTCGAAGAGCCGCGTGCGGTTGCAGCTCGTCGTGGGCTCGCGTACGAAGACGTGGCCCCGGCCCGTTTCCTGCGCGCCGACGCCGCAGCAGCAGCAGCTGCCGCAGCAGCAAAGGCAGGTGCCTGATGGCTCGCCTCAAAGTGACACAGATCAAGTCCAAAATTAGTGAGAAGCAGAACCAGCGCGACACGCTTCGCAGCCTGGGTCTCAAGCGCATTGGCGCAGTCACGATTCGCGAGGACAACTCGCAGAACCGCGGCTACGTCAACACCGTTGCTCACCTCGTAAAGGTCGAGGAGATTGACTAATGGCTGACGAGAAGGAAGCTGCCACGGCAGCCGCCAAGCCCGCCACTGCAAAGAAGGCAGCCCCCAAGAAGGCTGCCGCCGCCAAGGTCGCTGTGAAGGCTGCTCCGACCGAAAAGCGCGAGCAGGTCCTGAAGGTTCACCACCTTCGCCCGGCCGCCGGTGCCAAGAAGTCGCGCATGCGCGTCGGTCGTGGTGAAGGCTCCAAGGGTAAGACTGCCGGTCGTGGTACCAAGGGCACGAAGGCGCGCTACAACGTGCGTATCGGCTTCGAGGGTGGGCAGATGCCTCTGCACATGCGCACCCCGAAGCTGCGCGGGTTCAAGAACCCGTTCCGCGTCGAGTACCAGGTTGTCAACCTGGACAAGCTCGCGGAGCTCTACCCGAACGGGGGCGATGTAACCATCGCCGACCTGGTCGCCAAGGGTGCTGTTCGTGACAACGAGAAGGTCAAGGTTCTCGGCAATGGTGACATTGCGGTTAAGCTGAACATTGCAGTGGATAAGGTCTCCGGCTCAGCAGAGCAGAAGATCGTCGCTGCGGGTGGCTCAATCAAGTAAGTCCGTAGACGCTGAGCGAGCTTGTCGAGGCCACCAATCGAAATCTTTCGATGCTGGTCTCGACAAGCTCGTTTTTCACGTTATTAACTGGAGGCATTGTGTTCAGCGCCATCGCGCGGATATTCCGCACACCCGACCTTCGCAAGAAGATCGGATTCAGCCTGGGGATCGTTGCCCTGTTCCGACTGGGCTCGTTCGTACCTGCACCATTCGTTGACTTCCAGAACGTGCAAGCGTGTCTGGCCGCGAACCAGGGAACCAGCGGCCTCTATGAGCTCGTCAACCTGTTCAGCGGTGGCGCATTGCTTCAGTTGTCGGTGTTCGCGCTCGGCATCATGCCGTACATCACGGCCTCGATCATCGTGCAGTTGCTGCGCGTGGTCATCCCACACTTCGAGACCCTCTACAAAGAGGGCGCGTCCGGGCAGAGCACACTGACCCAGTACACGCGTTATCTCACGATCGCCCTCGGCATCCTCCAGTCGACGACGCTCATCACGGTGGCCCGCAGCGGCGCCCTGTTCGGCACGTCCGCCAGCCCCGAGTGTTCTCAGCTGCTCACCAACGACTCCTGGTACGCCATCCTGCTCATGGTCATCACCATGACAGCTGGCACCGGAATCATCATGTGGATGGGCGAACTCATCACCGAACGCGGCATCGGCAACGGCATGTCGCTGCTGATCTTCACCTCGATCGCGGCCCGGTTCCCGAACTCGCTCGGCGCGATCGGCCAGCAGAAGGGCATCGACGTCCTGCTGATCGTGCTCGCGATCGGGCTGCTCGTGGTGGCAGCCGTCGTCTTCGTTGAGCAGTCGCAACGTCGCATCCCGGTGCAATACGCCAAACGGATGGTCGGCCGACGCACCTACGGCGGCAATAACACGTACATCCCGATCAAGGTGAACATGGCCGGTGTCGTGCCCGTCATCTTCGCGTCCTCGCTGCTGTACCTCCCCGCCCTGATCGCCCAGTTCAACCAGCCCGCCGCCGGCCAGTCCCCGGCCGCCTGGGTCACCTGGGTGACGAACAACCTGACCAAGGGCGACCACCCGCTCTACATGGCGATGTACTTCCTCCTCATCGTGGGATTCACCTACTTCTACGTCGCGATCACCTTCAACCCTGAAGAGGTCGCAGACAACATGAAGAAGTACGGCGGATTCATCCCAGGCATTCGCGCCGGTCGGCCGACCGCGGAATACCTGGACTTCGTTCTCACCCGGGTGACGCTGCCCGGTTCCCTGTACCTGGGGTTGATCGCGTTGCTGCCTCTGATCGCCTTCTCCGCGATCGGTGCCGACCAGAACTTCCCGTTCGGTGGCGCCAGCATCCTGATCATCGTCGGCGTCGGGCTCGAGACGGTCAAACAGATCGATTCGCAACTCCAACAGCGCCACTACGAAGGGCTGCTCCGATGACTCGTCTTCTCCTGATCGGCCCGCCTGGCGCGGGCAAGGGCACCCAGGCCGAGCGGCTGTCCGAGGCTTTTGCCGTGCCGGCCATCTCGACCGGCGACATCTTCCGTTTCAACGTGAAGAACAACACCGAGTTGGGCGTCAAGGTCAAGGCGTTCATCGATGCCGGCGCCTATGTGCCGGATTCCCTCACCAACGAGATCGTGTCCGACCGGTTGAAGCAGGCCGACGCTGTGGCGGGGTTCCTCCTCGACGGCTACCCGCGCACCGCTGATCAGGTTCAGGAGCTGGACCGTCTGCTGGAAGCCGACGGGACCGCCCTCGACGCCGTCGTCCTGATCGTCGCCGACACCGAAGAGGTCGTCGCGCGTCTGCTGAAGCGTGCCGCCGAGCAGGGCCGCGCGGATGACACGGCCGACGTCATCCGTCACCGCCTGTCGGTCTACGAAGAGCAGACCGCACCCCTGATCGACCTGTACGGCTCCCGCGGCCTCGTCGTCACCGTCGACGGCCTGGGCGCCGTGGACGAGGTGACCGGGCGCATCCTCGCTGCCTTGGCCGCGCGCGGCCTGAACGCCACCGAAGAGGCAGCCAGCACCACCTGACCGAGATGGCGCAACCGTCTGGTTGCGCCATCCGGCCTGTCTTCGACCGGTACCACCCATCCGCACGTCCCAATCAGTTTGCAGAGATACTCATGAGCCTTCGACGTTCCATCTACAAGTCGCCGGCGCAGATGCGGCTGATGATCGCCCCGGGGCTCGCCACGGCCGCATCTCTGGATGCGGCCCGCGCTGCCATCCGGGTCGGCGCGACCACGCTCGAACTGGATGCCGCGGCGGAGGCGGCCATCGTCGCGCGCGGCGGACTGCCGAACTTCAAGCTCGAGCAGGGCTACTTCCACACGGTGTGCGCCTCGGTCAACGACGACGTGGTGCACGGGATCCCCGGCGCCCGCGTCCTCGCGGCCGGCGACATCGTCTCGATCGACAGCGGCGCGATCATCGACGGCTGGAACGGCGATGCCGCGTTCAGCTTTGTGATTCCGGATCCGGCCCGCCCCGCCGAGGTGGCCGAACGCCAGAAGCTGTCCGATGTCACCGAGCAGTCGCTGTGGCACGGCATCGCCCGGCTGGCCGTGGCGCGCCACCTCAACGAGGTCGGCGACGCCATCGAGGACTACGTCGATTCCCAGGGCGACTACGGGATCCTCACCGACTACGTCGGCCACGGCATCGGCCGGTCCATGCACGAGGCCCCGCCGGTGTTCAACTACCGGGTGCGCCAGAAGGGCCCGGACGTCAAGCCCGGCCTGGTCGTCGCGATCGAGCCGATGGTCGTGCTCGGATCGATCGAGACGTACGTGCGCGAGGATGACTGGACCGTCGCCACCAGCGACGGACGCGCCGCCGCGCACTGGGAGCACACCGTGGCCGTGCACAAGGACGGCATCTGGGTTCTGACTGCGGAAGACGGCGGTGCCGCGGCACTCGCCCCGCTCGGCATCACCCCCGTTCCCCTCGCGTAGCAGAGCCCTGCCCGCCACTTGGCCCGCCACTCCGCCAACAACTCCGTCTCCGAACGAATTCGACGGAGATTCTGCCCGGAACGGGGTGAAACCCGGCGAATGCGGATTTTTAGAACAGAATCTCCGTCGAATTGGTGAACGAGGGGGTGTGGCCCGGATGGGGTGGCTGAGGGGGCCGGCGGTTTCCTCGACGGGGGTGAAAGCGGGAAGATTGAGGTGGGGACAAATTGTCTGTCTCAGCCTCAGAGAAAAGAGCACGCCCATGAGAATCCTCGTTGTCTGTGGTGCCGGAGCGTCCAGTGCCTTCGTCGCCCACCGGGTCCGCCACACCGCAGAGTCACGCGGCCTCACGGTGTCTGTGCACGCGGGGAGCGAATCGGACCTGCCGGGCTCGCTCGGCCCGATCGACGTTCTGCTGGTCGGACCGCAGCTGGCGCCGCGCTACGAGAAGATCCGCAGCCAGGCCGTCAAGCTCGGGGTCGGAGTGGCAATGCTGGAGGCCACCGTTTTCGCCTCGCAGAACGGCGATGAGGCGCTGGACGCCGCCATCTACGCGTTCAAGTCGCGCGGCTGGGCAGAAGCCGCAAAGTAACGCAATGACCCAGCACCTTCTGGAACTGGTCAATGTGGTGACCGCGGGGTCTGGCACCACCCGGAACGACGCCATCCGTGAGGCCGGTGCGTTGCTCGTCCGTGCGGGCGCAGTGCGTGAGGACTACATCGACTCCATGTTCGAACGCGAAGCCAGCGTGTCGACGTACATGGGCAACTTTCTGGCGATCCCGCACGGTACCAACGACGCCAAGGCGTCGGTCATCCGGTCGGCCCTGTCGATCGTTCGCTACGCGGACCCGATCGACTGGGACGGCCACCCGGTGCGGTTCGCCGTCGGAATCGCCGGGCTCAACAACGAGCACCTCGAGATCCTCTCGAGAATGGCAGCCGTGTTCTCGGACGAGGGCGAGGTGCAGAGACTCCTTGACGCAGCCACCGCGGAGGACATCGTCAGGCTGCTCGACGACGTGAACGCAGAATGAGAGCACACGGATCGGTGCGGGAGAAGACCCTGAACCCGTGAATCCGTTCAGGGATTATAGGGAAGAATTGCCAAAAGGCAACTCTGTACCATAGAGTAAATCCTTGGTGTCTGATGCGCGCGTTTACGGCGTGTCAAACGCCACAATCCACGCACGACCAGCAATCAATACCCTAGCGATAGTGAGTTATGGCCAAAAAAGACGGTGTCATCGAAATCGAGGGCGCAGTAGTCGAAGCTCTTCCCAATGCAATGTTTCGCGTTGAGTTGACCAACGGCCACAAAGTTCTTGCCCACATTTCAGGCAAGATGCGTCAGCACTACATCCGCATCCTCCCTGAGGACCGCGTGATCGTGGAGCTGAGTCCGTACGATCTGACTCGCGGCCGGATCGTTTACCGCTACAAGTAACGAGTGCTGTAAGTAACGGCCCGAGGCGTTCCTGGGGTACGAAGACAGCGAATACAAGGACACATCATGAAGGTCAAGCCCAGCGTCAAGAAGATCTGCGACAAGTGCAAGGTCATCCGCCGTAACGGCAACGTGATGGTCATCTGCGAGAACCCGCGTCACAAGCAGCGTCAGGGCTAGCAGGTCGACAAGCCCGGTCACCGATTCCGGTAGCCAGGCCTGTCGAAGGCACACGTAATTGAACACAGAAAATAGCAGTGCCGGGAACCCCTCGGGGCGACACCATCGGTTGGAGGCCGATGTACAGGCACTGTTACAGACCTCCACTCAGATACAGGAGAAGCCACAATGGCACGTCTAGCCGGCGTTGATATTCCTCGCGATAAGCGCGTGGAAGTTGCACTGACTTACATCTTTGGTGTTGGCCGTACGAGGGCACTCAAGACCCTCGCCGACACTGAAATCGATGGAAACATCCGAGTCAAGGATCTGAGCGACGATCAGTTGATCGCTCTCCGTGACTACATCGAAGGATCCTTCAAGGTAGAGGGTGACCTCCGCCGTGAGGTTGCCGCCGACATCCGCCGCAAGGTCGAGATCGGCAGCTACGAGGGCATTCGCCACCGCAAGGGCCTGCCCGTTCGCGGCCAGCGCACCAAGACCAACGCTCGCACCCGCAAGGGCCCGAAGCGCACCGTAGCCGGCAAGAAGAAGGCGCGCTAGGCCTCGGCCTCGCCCGTCTCGCCTACAGGATTCAGGAGAAATCATGGCAGCACCAAAGTCGGCCGCTCGGAAGCCGCGCAAGAAAGAAAAGAAGAACATCGCTGTGGGCCAGGCCCACATCAAGAGCACCTTCAACAACACCATCGTCTCGATCACCGACACCACCGGTGCGGTCATCAGCTGGGCGTCCTCAGGTGGAGTTGGCTTCAAGGGGTCGCGCAAGTCGACCCCGTTCGCCGCACAGCTGGCTGCCGAGTCGGCTGCCCGCCAGGCGCAGGAGCACGGCATGAAGAAGGTCGACGTCTTCGTCAAGGGCCCCGGATCCGGTCGCGAGACCGCCATCCGTTCGCTTCAGGCCGCCGGCCTCGAGGTGGGCTCGATCAACGACGTCACGCCCCAGGCGCACAACGGCTGCCGTCCGCCGAAGCGTCGTCGCGTCTAAGCACTCTCTATTGACCTGATCTCGACAGGCCCGACACCCGGTCTTCCGGTTGTCGGGCCTGTCGGGGGACGATCACCGTTTTTCTTTCACGTTCAACCCTCGCCACGCAAGTGTCATATAGCGGACACTTAGCCGAAAGGAATCAATAGTGCTTATCGCACAGCGCCCCACGCTCACCGAAGAGAACATCTCGGAGTTCCGATCCAGGTTTGTCATCGAACCTCTTGAGCCTGGTTTCGGTTACACTCTCGGCAACTCGATGCGCCGCACCCTCCTGTCCTCGATCCCCGGAGCCGCTGTCACCAGCATCCGGATCGACGGTGTGCTGCACGAGTTCAGCACCGTTCCCGGTGTCAAGGAAGACGTCACCGAGATCATCCTGAACATCAAGGGTCTCGTCATCTCCAGCGAGCACGACGAACCGATCACGGCTTACCTGCGCAAGCAGGGTGCCGGCCAGGTCACGGCCGCCGACATCTCGGCTCCGGCCGGAGTCGAGGTCCACAACCCGGAACTCGTCATCGCGACCCTGAACGACAAGGCCAAGTTCGAACTCGAACTGACCATCGAGCGCGGCCGCGGCTACGTGTCGGCCACCCAGAACCGCAACGAGTATTCCGAGGCCGGCCAGATTCCGGTCGACTCGATCTACTCGCCCGTGCTCAAGGTGACCTACCGCGTCGAGGCAACTCGTGCCGGTGAGCGCACCGACTTCGACCGCCTCGTCGTTGACGTGGAGACCAAGTCGGCGATTTCGCCTCGCGACGCCATCGCATCCGCCGGTCGCACCTTGACCGAGCTGTTCGGTCTGGCCCGCGAGCTGAACACCGCCGCCGAGGGCATCGAAATCGGCCCCGCGCCGGTCGACGCCGTGCTGTCGACCGAACTGTCGATTCCGATCGAGGACCTCGATCTGTCGGTTCGTTCGTACAACTGCCTCAAGCGCGAGGGCATCAACAACGTCAGCGAACTGGTCGCCCTCTCGGAGACCCAGCTGATGAACATCCGCAACTTCGGACAGAAGTCGGTGGATGAGGTCAAGGACAAGCTCGTAGAGCTCGGCCTGTCGCTGAAGGACTCGGTGCCCGGATTCGACGGCGCCCACTTCTACAGCGGCTACGACGAAGAAACCATCTAAAGCAGTCGCTCAGACTGTCTTTCGACTTTGATACTGGAGATAACCAATGCCTACGCCCACTAAGGGAGCCCGCCTCGGAGGCGGACCGGCCCACGAGCGCCACATGCTGGCCAACTTGGCCGCATCCCTGTTCACCCACAAGTCGATCAAGACGACCGAGACGCGGGCCAAGCGCCTTCGCCCGGTCGCCGAGCGACTGATCACGTTCGCCAAGAAGGGTGACCTGCACGCTCGTCGTCGCGTGCTCGCCACGATCGGCGACAAGAGCGTCGTGCACGAGCTCTTCACCGAGATCGCGCCGCAGGTTGCTCTTCGTGAGGGTGGCTACACCCGCATCACGAAGCTCGGCTTCCGCAAGGGCGACAACGCTTCGATGGTCCAGATGGAACTCGTTCTCGAGCCGCTGACCCCGAAGGTCAAGAAGGCCTCCGCGTCGAAGGCTGCCAAGCCTGCCGCGGAAGAGCCTGTCGCCGAGGCCGCTCCGGCCGACGTCGCCGAGGAAGCAACGGCTCCGGCCGACGCGGCCGACGCGGCCGACGCGGCCGTCGAGGCCGACGTTGTCGACGAGGCTGACGCCAAGTAGTCACGTTTCACCGTAAAAAGGGGTTCGACTTCGGTCGGGCCCCTTTTTTGCGCACCCGGCCACCCTGTGCTGGACATTTAGGCGGCTCCCCTTCGCCTACGAGCTTCAGTGAGCGGTCGCCTCCGGCAGCAGCGGGGGTAGCGGAGGCGCGTCGGGACCCGTCGGGGTGGGCCGCAGGAAGGCATCCGTTCGCCGTGGCGGTGGCACTCGTCCGAGCCGGTCCAGCGCAGCACGGATCGCTTCCGTGTAGATTCTGCCGCCGGTCGGTCCCGGGTGGACGTTGTCTTCCGCCAGCACGTCGAGGTGCGGTGCGATCGCGTCGTGCCAGTCGGCGAGTTCGACCTGCCGGTAACGCGTGGAGAAGTCCGCCAGGGCGGCATTGACGCCCTCGGTCCAGGCGCGTTCGGCGTAGGCGTTGACCAGGATCAGCGTGCGACCGGGCCCGATCACGGCGCGGATGTCGGCCAGGTCGTCCCGGTCGATCGGGCCGTTGGTGCCGAGTCCGACCACGACCACCCGCCGGAGAGTGCCGGCGCGGGCGTGGTCGGCGAGTAGCTCCGGCGCAGCGCGCATGCCGCGCGAGACCGCGGCGTCGATTGCGATGCCGGGGAAGCCGGCCTGCAGCTCGGGGGCGGAGGCGAGCATGACCGAGTCGCCCACCGCGGTGATCCGGCTGCCGACCGGAGCCAGTGCGGCGGTGATCGCGGCCGACCGGGAGGCGCGGGCCTCGGCTCTGGCGGCCGCTCGGGTGGCGGCGGCCAGCGCCTGCTGGCCGCGTTCGATCTCTGTCTGGGCGCTGGTCTGACTGGGCGCCGTGATCAGCGCCGACATCGTGCCCGCCACCAGCACCAGTCCGGTCACCAGGGCCAGCCCGAGCAGGGCGCGCCGCCGCGGGGGACCCGTCCGGAGCGCAGCCAGCCGACGGATGCCGCCGCGCACCCCCAGCCGGCGGGCGGGCAGTTCGAGCCAGCGGTATGACCCGACGGCGGCCAGCAGCGTCAGCGCGGCTGCCAGCAACCCGGCTGCCGGCATCCCGGCCGGTGATCTCGTGGCCGCGGGCCAGGCCGCCAGGGTCAGCACGAGGACGGGCCAGTGCCAGAGGTAGATGCCGTAGGAGCGTTCCCCGAGGAACCGCAGTACCGGGGTGTCCAGCAGCGGGCCGAAGCGTCCGCCGCGCACCGCGGCCCAGATCGTGACCGCGGACAGCAGGCTCACCAGAAGCAGCCCGCCGCGGTACGTGACGGCGTCGGTGTCCGGCAGCCAGGCCGCGGTGCCGAGGAGGCCCGCGAGCGCCGCCAGGCCGAGCCAGGGCCGGGCCCCGCCCAGTACGGCCCGCACCCGCGGGGCGAGGGGGGAAGCGCCGCTGCGGTGCAGAGCCAGGGCCAGCGCGGCGCCGATGAAGAGGCCGAAACTGTGCGTGTCCGAACCGTAGTACACGCGGGTGGGGTCGGTTCCGGGCTGGTGCAGCAGCCCCATCCACAGCGCCGACGCCAGGGCGAGGCCGCCGACCAGGCCGAGGCGCACGGCGGGGCTGCGAATCAGCAACAGGCCGAGCAGAGCGAACGGCCAGACCAGGTAGAACTGTTCCTCGACCGCCAGCGACCAGAGGTTGCGGAACAGTTCGGGCTGGTCGGTTGCGAAATAGCTGCCCGACGCCGCGATCGACACCCAGTTGTAGCCGAACGTCGCTGCGCCGAGCACCTGCCAGCCGATGCCGACCAGGACGTCCCCGCCGATGGCCCAGGCCGCCGTGGCACAGGCGAGGACCAGGGGAATCAGCGGGGGGAGCAGTCGGCGGGCCCGGCGCTGCCAGAATCGGCCGAGCGAGACCCGGCCGGTTCGCTCGTGCTCGACGACGAGCAGGCCCGTGATCAGGAAACCGCTGATCACGAAGAAGACGTCGACCCCGACGAAGCCGCCGGGCAGCACCGCGGGGAAGAAATGGAAGACCACGACCAGGGCCACGGCGATGCCGCGCAGGCCGTCGAGTCCGGCCAGGCGCCGCGCAGAATCGCTCACGGTTTGCGGGCGGCGGGCAGGTGAGGGCTGGGGTTTGCTGGGTTTCATAACGGCTTCGGAGAACTATCCGGGTTCAACGATAACCCGGGGCGGCCCGTACACTTACCTGCGTGATTCTTCCCCCGGCGCCTGACGAGACCCAACGCCGAGGCACCACCCGGATCAGGCTGGATATCGCCTACGACGGCACCGGGATGTCCGGCTGGGCCACCCAGCCTGGCCTCCGCACGGTCCAGGGGCAGATCGAGGCCGGACTGGCGGGCATCCTGCACAGCCACCCGCCGACCCCGGTACTGACCGTGGCCGGGCGAACGGATGCCGGCGTGCACGCCCTGGGACAGGTCGCCCACTTCGATCTGAACCCCGACCAGGCCGACGGCCTCGTGCGCATCACCCGCGGCAAGGGCCGCCCGCCGACGCCGCTGGCGGTCATGGTGCAGCGGCGGCTCAGCGGAATCCTGGTCACCCAGCCCGAGATCGTGCTGAAATCGAGCATCATCGCCCCGGCCGGGTTCGACGCCCGCTTCTCGGCGCTCTACCGCCGGTACGAATACCGGATCGCGGACTCGGTTGCCGGGCACGACCCGCTGCAGCGGTTCCGCACCACCTGGCACGGCTTCCGCCTCGACGGGGACGCCATGCACGCGGCCGCCGCCACGCTGATCGGCCTGCACGACTTCGCCACCTACTGCAAGCCGCGCCCCGGCGCGACGACGATCCGCACGCTGCAGGAGTTCAGCTGGCGGCGCGACCCCGATGGCGTTCTCGTCGCCTCGGTGCAGGCCGACGCGTTCTGCCACAGCATGGTTCGCGCCCTCGTCGGCGCGTGCGTGGCCGTGGGGGAGGGGCGCCTGTCCGGGGACCGCCTGGTCGACCTCCGGATCGAACGGGCCCGTACCAGCGAATTCAAGGTCATGCCCGCCCAGGGGCTCACGCTGCTGAAGGTCGGCTACCCGGCCGACGAGTTGCTGGCGCTGCGTGCGCTGGAGACCCGGGCCCGGCGCGAACTCATCGACGACACGGAGTAGCTCGCCTCCGCATCCGTCGGCTTCACGCCCGGAATTGCGCTCGGGCGCCCACGGCGGTATCGTTGACCTTTGGTGTCTGTGCGTTGCAGCCAGGCACACGAACGTGAGCCCTCCATCGATCGTGTTCCCCCTCTGGGAACACACCCGGAGCGGGATTCACGAACACCTCCGTTCGAAACAAGAAAGCAGCACAATAGTGACGCGCACTTATACCCCCAAAGCAAGCGAAGTCCAGCACGACTGGGTCGTCATCGACGCCACAGACATCGTGCTCGGTCGTCTTGCCAGCCACGCCGCCATTCTCCTTCGCGGGAAGCACAAGGCAACGTTCTCTCCCCACATGGACATGGGAGATTTCGTCATCATCATCAACGCCGAGAAGATTGCCCTCACCGGCAAGAAGCTCGACCTGAAGATGGCGTACCGCCACTCCGGTTACCCGGGCGGCCTCACGGCCACCAACTATTCGGAGATGCTCGAAAAGCACCCGACCCGTGCGGTCGAGAAGGCCATCCGCGGCATGCTTCCGAAGAACACCCTCGGTCGCGCCCAGCTGGCCAAGCTCAAGGTCTACGCCGGCCCCGAGCACCCGCACGCCGCGCAGCAGCCGAAGCCGTACACCCTCGCCCAGGTCGCTCAGTAGCGCCGGCCTCCAGACTTTTCGATTCTAAGAAAAAAGGATTCACACCATCGTGGCGAAAATCGCAGATCAGATTGACCAGGCTCCGGAGAGCTACTCGACCGAGACCCCGGCCGAGACCGTAACCAAGGCGCCCCGCGCCATCCTCAACGTTCCCGGCGCAGCCGTCGGCCGTCGCAAGCAGGCCATCGCCCGCGTGCGCATCGTCCCCGGCTCCGGCACCATCACGGTGAACGGCCGCGAATTCGGGGACTACTTCCCGAACAAGCTGCACCAGCAGCTCATCAACGACCCGTTCAAGGTGCTCGACCTCATCGGCAGCTACGACGTCATCGCACGCATCACCGGCGGTGGCCCCTCCGGCCAGGCCGGCGCCCTGCGTCTCGGCATCGCACGTTCGCTGAACCAGATCGACGAAGAGAACAACCGCGCCATCCTGAAGAAGAACGGCTTCCTCAACCGCGACGCTCGCGTCAAGGAGCGCAAGAAGGCCGGACTCAAGAAGGCCCGTAAGGCTCCTCAGTTCTCCAAGCGCTAACAAGTCGGGAAGCACTGTAACAATGCCTCGACTATTCGGCACGGACGGCGTCCGGGGTCTGGCCAACCGTGATCTCACGGCTGGCCTGGCCCTGGGCCTCGCCCAGGCCAGCGCGGCGGTCCTCACTCAGGGCCGCCGCGCGGAGTTGCGCCTGGCAGAGGGTCGCAGACCCGTTGCGGTGCTCGCCCGGGATCCCCGGATCTCCGGTGAATTCATTTCTGCAGCGGTCGCGGCCGGGCTGGCCAGCTCGGGTGTCGATGTCCTCGACGCCGGCGTCATCCCCACCCCCGCCACCGCGTTCCTGATCGCCGACATCGGCGCCGACTTCGGCGTGATGATTTCCGCCTCGCACAACCCCGCCCCGGACAACGGCATCAAGCTGTTCGCCTTCGGCGGCACCAAACTTCCCGACGACGTCGAGAACCGCATCGAAGAGCACCTCACGATGGACGTGCTGATGCCCATCGGCGGCGACGTCGGTCGCATCCGCCGGTTCGCCGACGCCGAGGACCGCTATGTCGTGCACCTGCTCGGCACCCTGCCCAACCGCCTCGACGGCATCCACGTCGTGCTCGACTGCGCGCATGGCGCCGCCGCCGGCGTATCCCCGCAGGTCTTCACGGATGCCGGTGCCACACTGACCGTCATCGGGGCCGACCCCGACGGCATCAACATCAACGACGGGGTCGGGTCCACCCACCTCGACAACCTCTCCCGGGCCGTGCTCGAGGCCGGGGCCGACGTCGGAATCGCGCACGACGGAGATGCTGACCGCTGCCTTGCCGTCGACCGGGACGGCAACGTCATCGACGGTGACCAGATCATGGCGATCCTCGCGGTGTCCATGGCCGAGCGCGGCGTGTTGAAAGACCGCACCCTCGTCGCCACCGTGATGAGCAACCTCGGGCTGCGCAAGGCGATGGCCGCCAACGACATCCGCATGATCGAGACCAAGGTGGGCGACCGCTACGTGCTCGAGGAACTCAACGCCAACGGGCTCTCGCTCGGCGGGGAACAGTCCGGCCATGTGATCATGACGAAATATGCGACCACTGGCGACGGCATCCTGACCGGCCTGCACCTCGTCGCCGAGATGGCCCGCACCGGCAAGACCCTCGCCGAACTCGCCGCCGTGATGACCGTGTTCCCGCAGATCCTGGTCAACGTTCGGGGCGTCGACCACCACGCCCTGAAATCGGACGAGGTCATCGCCGAGGCCGTGCGCGTCGCGGAAGCAGAGCTGGGCGACACCGGCCGCGTGCTGCTGCGCCCGTCGGGCACCGAGCCCATGGTGCGGGTCATGGTCGAAGCGGCCGACCAGGCCACCGCCGACCGTCTGGCGCACCAGCTGGCAGACATCGTGCGGGAACAGCTCGCGCTGGCCCCGACGGCCATCTAGCCCCACGCGCCCGGCCTCAGCCACCCGGCCCCCGCCGGCGGGCGGTCCACCTGGCCCCGCCGCGCCCGTTCCGCTGCCCGAGTGTGCCCGTTCCGGTCGAGAGTGCCCGGCACACCGGTCACTCTCGACCGGAACGGGCACTTTGGCGCCGGTGTCACACCTTGCGCAGCAGCACCTTGGACACGGCGTGGTTGGAGTCCTTGCGCAGCACCAGGGTCGCGCGTGACCGGGTTGGTCGGATGTTGCGCACCAGGTTGGGCTCGTTGATCTCGGTCCAGATTTCCCGTGACCGGCTCCGGGCCTCGGACTCGGTCATGGACGCGTAGCGGTGGAAGTACGACTTGGGGTTGCTGAATGCGCCCCGCTGCAACTTCAGGAACCGATCTTCGTACCACCTTGCGATGTCCTGGGTGCGGGCGTCGACGTAGAGAGTGAAGTCGAACAGGTCGCTGACGGCCAGCCCGTGGCCGGGCCCGGGGGGCTGCAGCACGTTCAGACCCTCGACGATGAGGATGTCGGGCTGACGCACCACGATCTGGGCGTCCGGCACGATGTCGTAGCTCAGGTGCGAATAGAAGGGCGACCGCACTTCGGCCGCGCCGCTCTTGACCGCGGCCACGAACCGCAGCAGGGCCCGCCGGTCGTAGGACTCCGGGAAGCCCTTCCGATCCATCAGACCGCGCCGGGTGAGTTCCGCGTTGGGCAGCAGGAACCCGTCGGTGGTCACCAGTTCGACGCGGGGGGTGTCCTCCCAGCGGGCCAGGAGCTCCCGCAGCAGTCGCGCGATGGTGGACTTGCCGACCGCGACCGAACCGGCCACGCCGATGACGAACGGCGTGCGCTGGGCGCGTTCGCCCAGGAAATCGCTCGTGGCCCGGTGCAGCTGGCGGGCACCGGCCGCGTACAGGTTCAGCAGCCGGCTGAGCGGAAGGTAGACATCCGTGACCTCGCCGAGGTCCAGCGGCTCACCCAGGCCCCGCAACTGCACGATTTCCGTTTCCCGGAGGGGAAGCCGGGTGGTCGGGGCGAGAGCGGCCCAATCGGCCCGGGACAGTTCCACGAAGGGGGTGCTGTGGTCGTTGTTCCAGGGACTCGCAACCGCATCGGACATTCCACACAGCTTACTCGGACTAATATCGCAGTCATGTGTGGAATCGTGGGTTACGTCGGAGACAACAAGAGCGTCCAGGTTTTGATGGGCGGTTTGCGTCGGCTGGAGTACCGCGGATATGACTCCGCCGGGATCGCGATCATCGACGCCGGCGGCGCCCTGAACACGGCGAAGAAGGCCGGCAAGCTCGGCGCCCTGGCCGCGGAACTCGAAGCCAACCCGATCAACAACGGGAACACCGGCATCGGCCACACCCGCTGGGCCACCCACGGCGGCCCGAATGACTCCAACGCGCACCCGCACCTGGGAGACAACGGCAAGCTCGCCCTGATTCACAACGGCATCATCGAGAATTTCTCCGTGCTCAAGGACGAGCTCCTCGCCGAGGGCTTCAGCTTCGAGAGCGAGACCGACACCGAGGTCGCCGCCATTCTGCTCGGCCGCGAATACCAGCGCGTCGGTGACCTGGCCGAGGCCTTCCGCGCGGTCGTTTCCCGGCTCGACGGCGCGTTCACCCTCCTCGCCGTGCACCAGGACCAGCCCGGCATCGTCGTCGGAGCCCGCCGCAACTCCCCGCTCGTGATCGGCCTCGGCGAGGGGGAGAACTTCCTCGGCTCCGACGTCGCCGCCTTCGTCGAATACACCCGCCGGGCCGTCGCCATCGGGCAGGACCAGATCGTGACGATCACGCCCGACCTCGTCACCGTCACCGACTTCGACGGCCACCCGGTCGAAACGGAAGAATTCGACATCGCCTGGGACGCCTCCGCGTCGGACAAGGGCGGCTGGTCCAGCTTCATGGCCAAGGAAGTCTCCGAGCAGCCGGACGCCGTCGCGAACACTCTGCGCGGCCGGATCGCGGGCACAACAGTGGTTGTGCCGGAGTTGGCCGCGTTCGGCGACGATGCGCTGCGGGACATCCGCCGAATCGTCATCGTCGCCTGTGGAACGGCGTCGTACGCCGGCCAGGTCGGAAAGTACGCGATCGAGAAGTGGACCCGTATCCCCGTGGACGTCGAGCTCAGCCATGAGTTCCGTTACCGCGACCCGGTGCTCACCGCGGACACCCTGGTGATCTCGATCAGCCAGTCCGGCGAAACCATGGACACCCTGATGGCCGTCAAGTACGCCAGGGAAGCCGGCGCCAGGGCCATCTCGATCTGCAACACCCAGGGCGCGACCATCCCGCGCGAGTCCGACGCCGTGATCTACACGCACGCCGGCCCGGAGGTGGCCGTGGCGTCGACCAAGGCTTTCGTCGCCCAGATCACCGCCCTGTATCTGTTCGCGCTCCACCTGGCACGAGTGCGGGGGAGCCTGAGCGAAGCCGAGCAGGCGGAACAGGTCGCCGAGCTGCAGGGCATCCCGGAGAAGATCGCGACCACCCTGCTCCAGGAACCGACGGTTCGCGAACTGGCCAACTGGATGAGCGACACCCGGGCCGTGCTCTTCCTCGGCCGGCACGTCGGCTTCCCGATCGCCCTCGAGGGCGCGCTCAAGCTCAAGGAACTCGCCTACATCCACGCCGAGGGCTTCGCCGCCGGCGAACTCAAGCACGGGCCGATCGCGCTGATCGAACCCGGCCAGCCGGTCTTCGTCGTCGTGCCGAGCCCCCGCGGCTCCGCGCACCTGCACCCCAAGGTCGTCTCGAATATTCAGGAGATCCGTGCCCGCGGTGCCCGCATCATCGCGATCGCCGAAGAGGGCGACGTGGCCGTGCTGCCGTTCGCGGACACCGTCATCCGCATCCCGCTGGCCGCGCCGCTGTTCGAACCGCTCCTCGCCGTGGTCCCGCTGCAGATCTTCGCGATGGCGCTGGCCACCGCGAAGGGACTGGATGTCGACCAGCCGCGCAACCTGGCAAAGTCCGTCACCGTCGAATAACAGCCGCGTCGAATTAGAGCCGCCACCGCAGAAGGACAGCCGCCACCGCAGGGTGGGCACCGGCAGGGCCGCAGCCGCCGGTGGAGAGGGGAGCCGCATGATCCGGGGAATCGGGGTCGACATCGTTGACCTCGCACGCTTCGAACGGCAGGTCCTGCGCACCCCCGGGCTGATACCCCGGCTCTTCACCGAAGCCGAACGCGCCCTCCCGGTGCACTCCCTCGCCGCGCGGTTCGCGGCCAAGGAGGCCCTGATCAAGGCCCTCGGCGACAGCACCGGTGTCAGCTGGCAGGAGATGGGCGTCATCACCGACACCCACGGCAACCCCGCTTTCGCGCTGCACGGCGCCGCCCAGGCCGCGGTGACGGCGCGCGGCGTGACATCCGTGCACCTCACCATGACCCACGACGCCGGGGTGGCCTGCGCGTTCGTGGTCATCGAGGGTGACGCATGAGCGGCTTCCGGGAAGCGGTCATCGACCTCGGCGCGGTCTTCGCCAACGTCGCGCACCTCAAGAGCGTAATCGGCACCCCCCACCTGATGGCGGTCGTCAAGGCGAACGCCTACGGCCACGGGGCCGTGCCGGTGGCCCGCACCGCCCTCGCCGCCGGAGCCGACTGGCTCGGGGTCGCGGACATCGACGAGGCCCTCGAACTGCGTGCCGCGGGCATCGACGCGCCCCTGCTGGCCTGGCTGCACGATCCGGATGCCGACTTCGGCGCCGCCCTCGCGCGGAATGTCGACCTCGGGGTGTCCTCGGCGCGGCAACTGCGACAGATCACGGATGCCGCGGCGGCCCTCAGCGTCGTCGCCGGAGTGCAGATCAAACTGGAAACCGGCCTCAACCGAAACGGCGTGCACGAGCCGGACTGGGCCGAGGTCTTCGCTCTCGCCGCCGAGTTCGAGCGGGCCGGCCTGCTCACCGTCACCGGCATCTTCAGTCACCTCTCGAACGCGTCCGCCGCCGACGACGCCGAGGCGATCGAGCGCTTCGAACGTGGACTCAGCCTGGCCGCTGCGGCCGGACTGACCCCGACCCTGATCCACCTGGCCTCCACGGCCGCGGCCCTGCGGGTGCCGGCGGCGCGGTACACGATGGTGCGCGTGGGCATCGGAATGTACGGGCTGTCCCCGTTCGACGACCAGACGCCGCGCGACCTGGGGCTCACCCCGGCGATGACGCTGCGCGGGCGGGTCGCCGCCGTGCGCCGGGTCGCCGCCGGCGCCGGAGTCTCCTACGACTACCTCTGGCGCGCGCCCGTCGACGGTTTCCTGGCCCTCGTGCCGCTCGGTTACGCGGACGGGGTGCCGCGGCAAGCCTCCGGCACCGCGCGCGTCACCGTCGGCGCCGCCACGCATCCCATCGTCGGGCGCATCGCGATGGACCAGTTCGTCGTCAGCGTCGGCGACGAGGCCGTGGAAGTCGGCGACCCGGTGGTGCTGTTCGGCGACCCCGAGGCGGGCGTTCCCGGCGCCACCGAGTGGGCCGAGGCCGCCGGCACGATCAACTACGAGATCGTCACCCGGATCGGGCATCGCGTGCCGCGCACCTACCTGAACCCGGACCCGGCTGACACGCCGCCGGCCGCCACGCAGCCCGCCACGCCGCCGGCCGCCACGCAGCCCGCCACGCCGCC
>NZ_SOGW01000056.1:0-46158 GCF_004403075.1 Cryobacterium sp. TMT2-10
CGGCGTGACACGCGCGCAGCGGCGCAGCACCCGCGAAGCCCGCGGCCGAGCCCACGCGGCTGCGACGTGCGGGCGCGCGCCCCTCAGGACGCGCCCAGCGCCGCCAGCGCCATTTCCTCCAGCAGCGGCCGCACCGCGCCGCTCGGGGAGGCTGGCAGGGTGTGCGGGGTCGAATTGAGCAGACCGAAGGTCGCCTGGGCACGGATGCGCAACAGCGCGGCATCCACCCCCGGATGCACCTGCCCGAGCACCGACACCCACAGCTCCACGTAGGCGCGCTGCAGGGCCCGCACCCGGTGCCGGTCGCCGGTGGCCAGGCTGTCCAGATCCCGGTCCTGCACCCGGATCACGTCGGGGTTCGACAGGGCGAAGTCGGTGTGGAACCGCACCAGCTCGCGCAGGGCCGCCGCGGCATCCGGGGCGCGATCGATCACCTGCCGGCCGCCGGCGACGAGCGTCTCGCTGACCTCCACCAGGAGCGCGGCGAGCACGGCCGGCTTGCCGCTGAAGTGCCGGTACACGGCCGGGCCGCTCACCCCGACGGCCGCCCCGAGATCCTCGATCGAGACCCCGTTGTACCCCGACCGCGCGAACAGGGTCGCGGCCGCCCCCAGCAGCGCCTGCCGCCGGTCGGCCTTGGCGCGGCTGCGCGGCGTCGGCGCGGCTTCGGCTGCGGTCTGAAGCGCACCCTCCGGCGCCGCCTCGGCTCGGCCCTCGCTCGCAACCTCGGGCATCGGCGGTCCTTCCGGCGAACTCTGGACTTCTCAGTTACGAACGGCTAACCTGAATTTTCGGTTAGTAATCACTAACTGTAACGCTCGCACGCTCGAACGGGAAGCTGTCGATGGAGACACTCGTGAGTCGGATCGACGGCGCCGCCGCGGCCGAGAACGCCGCCGCCCAGCGGGAGCTCGTCGCCGACCTGCGCCGCCGCCTCGAGGTCGTGGCGCGCGGCGGCCCGGAGGCCTCCCGGCAGCGCCACCTCGCCCGCGGCAAGCTGCTCCCGCGCGAGCGCATCGACCGCCTCCTCGACGTGGGCAGCCCGTTCCTCGAACTCTGCCCGCTCGCCGCCACCGGCCTCTACGGCGACGAGAGCCCCGGGGCCGGGATCATCACCGGGATCGGCCTGATCCACGGCCGCCACGTGCTCGTCATCTCCAACGACGCCACCGTCAAGGGCGGAACCTACTACCCGATGACGGTCAAGAAGCACCTCCGCGCCCAGGAGGTCGCCTTCGAGAACCGGCTCCCGTGCGTCTACCTGGTCGACTCCGGCGGGGCCTTCCTGCCCCGACAGGACGAGGTCTTCCCAGACAAAGAGCACTTCGGCCGCATCTTCTTCAACCAGGCACGGATGTCCGCGGCCAAGATCCCGCAAATTGCCGCCGTGCTGGGCTCCTGCACCGCCGGCGGCGCCTATGTGCCGGCGATGAGCGACGAGACCGTGATCGTGCGGGGCCAGGGCACCATCTTCCTCGGCGGCCCGCCGCTCGTGAAGGCCGCGATCGGCGAGATCGTCACGGCCGAGGAACTCGGCGGGGGAGACCTGCACGCCCGCACCTCCGGCGTGACCGACCACCTCGCCGAGAACGACGAGCACGCCCTCCAGATCGTGCGCGACATCGTCGCCACCCTGCCTCGCCCGCTCGCCCCGGCCTGGGACATCCTCCCGTCGCGCGCCCCGGTCGCCGACGAGACCGAGCTCTACGCCGCCGTGCCGGTCGACGTGCAGGCCCGCTACGACGTGCACGAGGTGATCGCCCGGCTCGTCGACGGCAGCGAGTTCCACGAATTCAAGCGCGACTACGGCACCACCCTGATCACCGGCTTCGCGCACCTGCACGGGCACCCGGTGGGCATCGTCGCCAACAACGGCGTCCTGTTCTCCGAATCCGCCCTCAAGGGCGCCCACTTCATCGAACTCTGCGATCAGCGCGGCATCCCGCTGATCTTCCTGCAGAACATCTCCGGTTTCATGGTCGGCAAGGACTATGAGGCCGGCGGCATCGCCAAGCACGGCGCCAAGATGGTGACCGCCGTCGCCACCGCCCGGGTGCCCAAGCTCACGGTCGTGATCGGCGGCTCGTTCGGCGCCGGCAACTACTCCATGTGCGGCCGCGCCTACTCTCCGCGCTTCCTCTGGATGTGGCCGGGCAGCCGCATCTCCGTGATGGGCGGCCCGCAGGCCGCCTCCGTGCTCGCCACCGTGAAGCGGGAGCAGCTCGAGGGCGCCGGGCAGGAGTGGGCGGCCGCCGACGAGGCCGCGTTCCGGGCGCCGATCGCCGAGAAGTACGACCACCAGGGCAGTCCCTATTACTCGACCGCCCGGCTCTGGGACGACGGTGTGATCGACCCGGCGGACACCCGCACGGTGCTCGGCCTCGCCCTCGGCGTCGTGTCCCGCGCCCCCCTGCCCGAGACCGCCTTCGGTCTCTTCCGGATGTGAGGACACCATGACAGCCTTCGACACCGTGCTGGTGGCCAACCGCGGCGAAATCGCCTGCCGCATCATCCGCACGCTCCGCACCCTCGGCATCCGTTCGGTCGCCGTGTACAGCGACGCCGACCGCGGCGCCCGGCATGTGATGCTGGCGGATGCCGCGGTGCGGCTCGGTCCGGCCAGCGCCCGGCTGAGCTACCTCGACCAGGATGCCGTCCTGGCCGCCGCCCGGGCCACCGGCGCCCAGGCCATCCACCCCGGTTACGGTTTCCTGAGCGAGAACGTCTCATTCGCGGAGGCCTGCGCCGCGGCGGGCGTCGTGTTCATCGGGCCGAGCGCGCACGCCCTCCGCGTGATGGGCGACAAGATCCGGTCGAAGAACCACGTCGCCGCCTCCGGGGTCAGCGTCATCCCCGGCGTCTCCGTGCCCGGCCAGACCGACGAGCAGCTGATCGGCGCGGCCCCGGGGATCGGCTACCCGATGCTGATCAAACCGTCGGCCGGCGGCGGCGGCAAGGGCATGCACCTGGTCGAGCGCCCCGACGACCTGCCCGCGGCGCTCGTGGCCGCGAGACGGGTCGCGGCGAGCGCGTTCGGCGACGACACCCTCCTGATCGAGCGCTTCGTGCCTGCACCCCGGCACATCGAGGTGCAGGTGCTGGCGGACACGCACGGCCGGGTGATCCACCTCGGCGAGCGCGAGTGCTCGCTGCAGCGCCGGCACCAGAAGGTGATCGAGGAGGCGCCGTCGCCGTTGCTGGACCCGGGCACCCGGGCGCGGATCGGTGAGGCCGCCTGCGCGGCCGCCCGCAGCGTGGGGTACACCGGGGCCGGCACGGTCGAGTTCCTGGTCTCCGACGCGGCCCCGGAGGAGTTCTTCTTCATGGAGATGAACACCCGGCTGCAGGTGGAGCACCCGGTCACAGAGATGGTCACCGGGATCGACCTCGTCGAGTGGCAGCTGCGCGTGGCCGCGGGGGAGGCGCTCGCCCACGCCCAGGCCGACGTGGTGCTGGCCGGCCACGCGATCGAGGCCCGGGTGTACGCCGAGAACCCCGAGCGCGGCTTCCTGCCGGCGACCGGTTGCGTGCTCGCGCTGCGGGAGGCGACCGGCGAGGGCATCCGGGTGGACAGCGCGCTCGTCCCCGGCCTGCGGATCTCCGCCGACTACGACCCCATGCTGGCCAAGGTGATCGCCTGGGGAGCCGACCGGGCCCAGGCGCTCGCCCGGCTCGACCGGGCGCTCGCCGAGACCCTCGTGCTCGGCGTGAGCACCAACCTCGAATACCTGCGGCTGCTCGTGCAGGACCCGGACGTGCAGGCCGGGCGCCTCGACACCGGCCTGATCGAGCGCCGGCTGCCCGGCCTGCCCTTCCGCGGCGTCGACGACCACGTGCTGGTCGCCGCGGCGCTGGTCCTGCACGGGCAGGCCTGGGCGGCGGCGGAGTCGGACGCGATGCCGGCAGCCGACCCGGTCTGGTCCCGGCCGACCGGCTGGCGGATGGGCCCGTCCCGGCCGACCCACTACACCCTGGCCACGAGCGCGATCGACCGGGTCACCGTCGGCGTGCAGGGCTCGCCGAGCGCGGCATCCGTCGTGATCGGTGACCGGATGCCCGTGGCCGCGAGCCTCACCGACGCGAACCGGCCCGGGGCCGTCAGCGTCGAGGTCGACGGGGTGCTGCAGGTGCTCGACATCGTGTCCGACATGGCCCCGGATCTCGGGTCCGGCGGCCGCCGGCTGTGGATCGGCAGCTCGGGTTTCTCGGTCTCGCTTCTGCACCTGACCGGCGCCGAGCTCCAGGCCGAACGGCTGGCCGGCCGCGACCTGGCCCCGGGAGCGGTCAGCCCCGAGGTGCGCTCGCCCATGCCGGGAACCGTCGTCGCCGTGCACGCCGCGACGGGGGACCTCGTCGCCGTGGGGCAGGCCATCCTCACCGTGGAGGCCATGAAGATGGAACACCGCCTCACCGCGCTGATCGCGGGGCTGGTCACCGTCACCTTCAAACCCGGCGACCTGGTCAAGCTCGACCAGGTCGTCGCCACCATCATCAGCCCAGACACCGACAGCCCAGACAGGGGAGCATCATCGTGAGTTCCGAACTGACCCAGGACCAGCAGCGTCTCAGCAACGACGTGCGCGACTTCGCCGATACCGTCGTCGCGCCCGCCGCCTACGAATACGACACCAAACGGAGCCTGCCCTACGGCATCATCGCCCAGATGGGCGAGCTGGGCCTGTTCGGGCTGCCGTTCCCGGTGCAGTACGGCGGCCAGGGCAAGGACTACTTCTCGCTCTGCCTCGCCGTCGAGCAGCTCGCCCGCGTCGACCAGAGCATCGCGGTCACCCTCGAGGCCGGCGTCGGCCTGGGCATTATGCCCGTCTACCGCCGCGGCACCGAGGCGCAGAAGCAGGAATGGGTGCCGCAGCTGGCCGCGGGGCGCGCGCTCGCCGCGTTCGGCCTGACCGAGGCGGATGCCGGCTCCGACGCCGCGGGCACCAAGACCACGGCCGAGCTGGTCGGCGGGCAGTGGGTCATCAACGGTACCAAGCAGTTCATTACCAACTCCGGCTCCGAGATCACCCGGCTGGTCACGGTCACCGCCGTCACGGGGGAGTCCCGGCGGCCCGGCGGCTCGGTCAAGAAGGAGCTCACGGCCATCCTCGTGCCCACCCCGACGCCGGGCTTCACCGCGCTGCCCGCCTACGACAAGGTCGGCTGGCACACCTCCGACACGCACCCGCTCGTGTTCGAGGACGTGCGGGTGCCCGAGGCCAACCTGCTCGGCGAGCGCGGCCGCGGGTTCGCCAACTTCGTGCAGACCCTCGACGAGGGCCGCGTCGCCTTCGCCGCGCTCTGCACCGGTGCGGCGCAGGGCTGCCTGGAGGAGGCCATCCGTTACGCCAACAGCCGCAACGTCTTCGGCAAGTCGATCGGGTCCAACCAGCACATCGCGTTCAAGATCGCACGGATGCAGGCGCGCGTGCACACGGCCCGGCTCGCCTACTATGACGCCGCGCAGAAAATGGTGCACGGGCACCCCTTCAAAATGGAGGCGTCGATTGCCAAGATGGTGGGCAGCGAGGCCGCCATGGACAACGCGCGCGATGCGACGCAGATCTTCGGCGGCTACGGCTTCCTGAACGAGAACCCGGTGGCCCGGCACTACCGCGACTCCAAGGTTCTCGAGCTGGGCGAGGGCACCACCGAGGTGCAGCTGATGGTCATCTCCCGGGCCCTCGGCTTCACCGGATAGGAGGAGGGCATGAACGAGGACGGCTTCAGCGAGGGCGGCGTGCTCGCGGGCGGTGTCACCGACGCCGGCGACAACGACGACGGCCGCGCCGACGAACGGCGCACGATCGAGCAGCGCGGGTTGTACTACGAGGAGTTCGACCTGGCGGCGCGTTACCTGCACCGCCCGGGCCGCACGGTCACCGAGGCCGACAACGTGCTGTTCACCACCCTGACGATGAACACGCAGTCGCTGCACCTGGATGCCGCGTGGGCCGCCACCCAGCCGTTCGGCCGGCGCCTGGTCAACTCGATGTTCACCCTGTCGACCCTGGTCGGCAGTTCTGTGGCGCAGCTGACCCAGGGCACGATCGTCGCGAACCTCGGGTTCGGCGAGGTGACCTTCCCGCATCCGTTGTTCCACGGGGACACCCTCTATTCCGAGACGGTGGTGACCGGGCGGCGCCTGTCGGCGTCGCGGCCCGGGCAGGGCCTCGTCACGCTCAGCCACACCGGGCGCAACCAGCGCGGGGACGTGGTGGCCACGGCCGTGCGCACGGTGCTGGTCTGGTGTCAGGTGGCAGCGTCATGAGCTTCGACCTGGGGCCGGCGCTGCTCTTCTGCCCCGCCGACCGGCCCGACCGGTACCGCAAGGCCGCCGACCGGGCGGATGCCGTGATCCTCGACCTCGAGGACGCCCTCCTGCCCGCGAACCGGGCCAGGGCCCGCGGGCTGCTGGTCGGGCATCCGCTCGACCCGAACCGCACCATCGTGCGGGTCAACCCGGTCGGCACCCCCGACTTCGCCCTCGACCTCGACGCGCTCGACGAGACGATGTACCGCTACGTCATGGTGCCCAAGACCGTCAGCGCCGCCGAGCTCGAGGCGCTGGCCCGGTTCGAGGTGATCGCGCTCTGCGAGACCGCGACCGGGGTGCTCGCGGCCCCGTCGATCGCGGCCGCGCCGAACGTGGTCGCCCTGATGTGGGGCGCCGACGACCTGGTGGCCTCGCTCGGCGGCAGTTCCAGCCGGTTCGCGGACGGCAGCTACCGGGCCGTCGCCCGCCACGCCCGGTCCGCCGTGCTGCTGGCGGCCGGGGCGCACGGGAAGGCCGCGGTCGACGGCGTGTTCCTGGCCATCCCCGACCTGGCCGGGCTGACCGCCGAGGTCGACGATGCCGTGGCGAGCGGGTTCCGGGCCACGGCCTGCATCCACCCCAGCCAGGTGGGCGTCATCCGCGACGCCTACCGGCCCGCGCCCGCGGAGGTCGCGGCGGCCTGGGCGATCCTGGAGGCGGCGGCCGGTGAGGAGGGCGTGTTCGCCTACCAGGGCCGCATGGTCGACGCGCCGCTGCTCCGCCACGCGGAGGCCGTGCTGCGCCGCGCGGAAGTCATCCCGCCGGGCCTCGACCAGCCCCCGACCGAAGCCACCGACTAACGCCGCTCGCCGCCGCCCTCGCCGAGCGCCGCCCGCCACCGTCAGCAACGTTCGCCCGCCGTCCGCCGCCCTCGCCGAGCGAGCACTGCGCCGAACCAATTCGACGGAGATTTTGCGTTAAAACACGTTTTGAGGGCGTCCGGCACCGGTTTTGGGCAAAATCTCCGTCGAATTCGCACAGGCGGCTCGGGGATGTTGCGGCAGGCAGCGCCTCGGAACCGCGGGGGATCGTTCCCCATCGCCTACGGGCGTGGGGACATCCGTCTACGCGGCGTTGCTTTCGAGCGCCTTCTCGATCGCGCCGACGATCTCCTCGGATTCCGGCTCCACGGTCGAGGCGAACCGGTCGACGATCTCGCCCTGGGCGTTCACCAGGAACTTCTCGAAGTTCCACTTGATCAGGCCGGGAAGCAGGCCGGTCTTGAACTTCGTCAGCTGAGCGTAGAGCGGGTGCTGGTGCTTGCCGCGCACGTCGACCTTCACGGTCAGCGGGAAAGTGACGCCGAAGTTCAGCTGGCAGAACGACTCGATGTCCGAGTCGGTTCCGGGTTCCTGGCCCATGAACTGGTTGCAGGGGAGGCCCAGCACGACGAGTCCGTCGTCGTTGTACTTCTCGTAGAGCGCTTCCAGGCCCGCGTACTGCGGGGTGAACCCGCACTTGGAGGCGACGTTCACGACCAGAACCGTCTTGCCCCTGAACTGGCCGAACGTCGTTTCCGTGCCGTCGATGAGGGTGAGCGGGGTCGAGTAGAGCTCTGAAGCTGACATGCGTCGACCGTAGCGCGGGCTGCTTCGAGAAGGCTGGGCGGCGACCGGCGGGGGGTCGCATCCGGTTGCGGTAGAATGGGCAGTCATGAGCAGCATGCGTGCCCTCTCGACCCCAGTGTCGGTGACTGCACGACCCTGATGCCATTGCCTTCGGGCGCAGCCTGCCCGTGCGGGCACCCGAATCCCAACTTTGCACCACCCGTTCACAGGGCCGATGATCGGCCCAACTAGCGAGATGCCGCCTGACACGCGCGCAGTCTCACCCTGAGAAATGAGTTTCATTGACCAAGCACCAGCTTGACCTGTCCACGCCGCCGTCCCTTCCCCGTCGCGGCCTGCGCATCACCCCGCTCGGCGGACTGGGCGAAATCGGCCGCAACATGACGGTCTTCGAGCACAAGGGCAAGCTCCTGATCGTGGACTGCGGAGTGCTGTTCCCCGAGGAGACCCAGCCCGGCATCAACGTGATCCTGCCCGACTTCTCCTCCATCCGTGACCGCCTGCAGGACATCGAGGCGATCGTGCTCACGCACGGCCACGAGGACCACATCGGCGGGGTGCCGTACCTGCTCCGCGAGCGCAAGGACATCCCGATCATCGGCTCGAAGCTGACGCTCGCGTTCGTCACCGCCAAGCTGGAAGAACACCGCATCACACCCCGCCTGATCGAGGTCAAGGAAGGCCAGCGCCGCAAGGCCGGACCGTTCGACCTCGAGTTCCTCGCGGTGAACCACTCCATCCCCGACGGCCTCGCCGTCGCCATCCGCACCGAGGCCGGCCTCGTGCTCGTCACCGGCGACTTCAAGATGGACCAGTTCCCCCTCGACAACCGCCTCACCGACCTCCCCGGCTTCGCCCGGCTCGGTGAAGAGGGCGTCGACCTGTTCATGACCGACTCAACCAACGCCGAGGTTCCCGGATTCACGGTGACCGAGGAGGACATCCGTCCGGCCATCGACGCCGTCTTCCGCACCGCGCCGCGCCGCATCATCGTCTCGAGCTTCGCCAGCCACGTGCACCGCATCCAGCAGGTCATCGACGCCGCCGCCCGGCACAACCGCAAGGTGGCCTTCGTCGGCCGCTCGATGGTGCGCAACATGGGCATCGCCGAGAAGCTGGGCTTCCTCCAGGTGCCCAAGGGCCTGATCGTCGACGTCAAGGCGTTCGACCGGATGAAGGACGACAAGGTCGTTCTCATCTGCACCGGCTCGCAGGGTGAGCCGATGGCCGCCCTGGCCCGGATGGCGAACCGCGAGCACGTGATCAAGATCGGCGAGGGCGACACCGTGCTCCTGGCGAGCTCCCTGATCCCCGGCAACGAGAACTCGATCTACCGGGTCATCAACGGCCTCACCCGCTGGGGTGCCAACGTCGTGCACAAGGGCAACGCCAAGGTGCACGTCTCCGGCCACGCCTCCGCCGGCGAGCTCGTCTACTGCTACAACATCGTCAAGCCCAAGAACGTCATCCCGTACCACGGCGAATGGCGCCACCTCAAGGCCAACGCGGACCTCGCCATCCGCACCGGCATTCCCGAGGACCAGGTCCTCATCGTCGAAGACGGCGTCGTCGTGGACCTCGTCGACGGCCTCGCGAAGGTCACCGGCCGGGTCGCCGCGGAGCTCGTCTTCGTGCACGGCATGACCGTCGGCGGCGGCGGCTCGGAAGAGGCCCTCGCCGACCGCGTGCAGCTCGCCAACGACGGAGCCGTCACCATCCTCGGCATCCTCGACACCCGCACCGGCCTTCTCACCGAGCCGGTCGAGTTCATCGCCCGCGGCTTCGTTCAGGACAACGAGTGGATCCAGGGCGCGACCAAGTCCATCGATGACGCCCTGCGCGCCGCGAACAAGGTCAAGATCGTCAACGGCGCTGAGCTCGAGGACATCTTCACCCAGAGCCTGACCCGTTGGATGCAGCGCAAGTACCGTCGCATCCCGGTCATCACCTCGGTCGTCGTCGACGCCTAGCCGGATGCCGCCGGGCCGCCCGGCCCGGCGGCCCCCCTCTGTCGACGGAACCGGGCACGTGACCCGACCGGGAAGTGATTTGTCGCACCATGAGCACTGAGACCACGCCCTCAACCAGCCCCAGGTCAGCCAGCAGGAGAAGCGGTCGGCGATCGCGCCGCCGCACCCGCACCCTGATCGCGATGGGTGTCGTCGTCGCCATCGTCGGGGCGGTCGCGATCACAGTGATGGTGACCCTGCCCGACAATCTGTCGATCGGCCGGTTGTCGCAGAAGAGCAACGTCTACGCCACCGCGAACGACGGCAGTCCCGTGCTCCTCGCCTCGTTCTACGACCAGAACCGGGTCGAAGTGGCCTCGGCTGCGATCAGCCCGTTTGTGAAGGATGCGGCGACCTCCGGCGAGGATCCCGGCTTCTACGCTCACGGCGGCGTGGACATCTGGGGCAGCGTCACCGGTCTGGTGTCCACCCTGGTCACCGGGACGGCCCGCGGCGGGTCCTCCATCACCCAGCAGTACGTCAAGAACGTCCTGGTGCAGAAGTGCGAGACCCTCGCCGACCAGGCCAAGCGGACCGCGTGTTACGACGCGGCGACGGAGACGAGCGCCAGCCGCAAACTCACCGAGATGAGCCTCGCCATCGGGCTGGAGAAGAGATACTCCAAGGCCGACATCCTGCGCCAGTACCTGAACATCACCGGGTTCGGCGGCTCCATCTACGGCATCGAGTCGGCCGCCAACTACTACTTCAACACGACCGCGGCTGCGCTGACCCTGCCGCAGGCCGCCAGCCTCGTCGCGATCGTGAACAACCCGGTCAAGTTCCAGCTCGACAAACCGGACAGCGAGACCAACGGGGCAGCCAACGGATACGCCGCCAACAAGGACCGTCGGGACTACATCCTCGACGAGATGCTCGCGCACGAGAAGATCAGCAAGGCCGACCGCGACGCGGCGGTCGCCGCGCCGGTCGAACCCGCCATCACCGAACCGAGCACCGGTTGCCAGACCGCCGGCGGCAGCGCCTACTTCTGTGACCTGGTCGTGCAGACCCTGCGGGACGACCCGGCGTTCGGCAAGACGGCCGCCGAGCGCGCAGCCAACTTCCGGCTCGGCGGCTACAAGGTCTTCACGACCCTCGACCTCGACCTGCAGGCGACGGCCGAGGCCACCCTGGCGGAGAACGTGCCCAAGACGTTCGACGGCTGGGACGTCGGCGGTGTGATCTCGAGCGTCGCGGTCGGCACCGGCCGGGTGCTCGCCATGGCGCAGAACAAGGACTACAGCCAGGACCCGGCCGCCACCGGGGCGAACTTCACGGCCGTCAACTACAACACCGACCTCAACCGCGGCGGCTCCAACGGTTTCCAGCCCGGGTCGACCTACAAGGTGTTCACCCTCGCGGAGTGGCTGAAGGCCGGCAACACCCTGGGCGACACGGTCAACTCCCGGGAGCGCTCGGACTGGGGCGAGTTCCAGGACAGCTGCAACGGCCCGCAGGACTACGGCTACTCGTTCGCGCCCGGCAACGATTCCTCCAACGACAACGACTCGTACTACAGCGCGCTCGAATCTACCGTCGGCTCGATCAACACGGGCTACATCGGGATGGCCAAGGAACTCGACCTCTGCAACATCCGTAAGACCGCCGAGGCCTTCGGGATTCACCGAGCCGACGGCAATCCCCTGGAACAGGGTGCCTCCTCGGTGCTGGGCACGAACGAAATCGCGCCCCTGACCATGGCGGCCGCGTATGCGGGGATCGCGAACAACGGCGTCACCTGCACCCCGGTCGTGATCGACAAGATCGTCGGCCCGGACGGAACCGAGATCGCCGCGCCGAAGTCAGCCTGCACGGCCGCCGTCGCGCCCGAGATCGCCGCCGGGATGACCTATGCGATGCAGCGGGTGCTGACCGGTGGTACGGCGACCGCCTCCTACCGGGCCACCTCCCCGCGGGTGCCCATGATCGGTAAGACCGGCACCACCGACGACAACCTGGACACGTGGATGTCCGGGGCGAGCACCAAGGTCGCCACGGTCGTGGGCGTCGTGAACGTGTCGGGGGAGGGCGAGGATCAGCGGGAGACCTACTTCGACAATGGGCAGGCCGCCACCGCCCGGCACCGGATGTGGCCGGACATGATGAGCGTCGCCAATGAGAAATTCGGCGGGGACGCCTTCACCTTGCCCCCGCGGAGCATGACCCGCTGACCCGGCGGCCGACTGACGCGCCTCGTAGCCCGGCGCCTCGTAGCCCGGAGCCCCGCGCCCCGGCGGCATCCGTCTGTGCCCCGCCCCTAACGAATTCGACGGAGATTTTGCCAAAATCGGGCCAAAACACGCCGGAATCACGGTTTTTCGTCAAAATCTCCGTCGAATTGGTTCAGCACCGCACGCTGCGAGGGGCCGGGCGCGGGGAATCCGGGCCGGGCTGGGCCTGGCCTGGCCGGGGACGGTGCTGCCGCCTGGAGGAGTCCGGAGAAGGGCGGCTACAGCTAGTAGGCGGCCGGAACCGCGTTGCTCCCGGTGGCGAGGTCTTCCAGCATCAACTCGGGGTGGTCCCGCACCGTGTTGCGCAGCCGCCAGGGAGTGCTGAACAGGGCGAGCAGGGTGCCGTCGGAACGCATCAGCACCTCGACCTGGCGGTCGTGCCCGAGGATCTCGGCGCTCTCCCGGTCGGTGCGCCGGGCCAGCTGGTACGGCAGGGCCTCCGTGCGGATGGCGGCGCCGAAGTCGTGCGTCATCCGTTCTTCGACGACCTCGAACTGCATCGGCCCGACCGCGCCGAGCACCGGCGCCTGATCGCCGCGCAGCTCCGAGCGCAGCACCTGGATGACACCCTCGTGGTCGAGCTGGTCGATGCCGCGACGGAACTGCTTGTGCTTGCTGGAGTCCGCCGACCGCACCACCCGGAAGTGCTCGGGCGCGAACATCGGCAGCGGCGGGAACTCGACCGGTTCGGTCTCGAAGATCGTGTCGCCGACCCGCAGGGCCGAGGCGTTGACCAGGCCGACGATGTCGCCGGGCCAGGCCTCGTCGGCCACCTCGCGCTCGCGCCCGAACAGGTGCTGCGCGTACTTGGTCGCGAACGGCCGCCCGCTGGCGGCGTGGGTGACGATCATGCCGCGCCGGAACTGGCCGGAACAGACCCGAACGAAGGCGACGTGGTCCCGGTGCGAAGCATTCATGCCGGACTGCACCTTGAACACGAAGCCGGAGAAGGCGCTGCCCACGGGGCGGTGACCACCGGATGCGTCCTCCCGGGCTTCCGCCGCCGGAGCGAAGTCCACGAGCGTGTCCAGGATGTGCTGCACGCCGAAGTTGAGCACGGCCGCGGCGAAGAGCACGGGCGTGGTCTCGTTCTTGAGGAAGCGCGCCTCGTCGTGGTCCTGGTCCGACTCGGCGAGCAGCTCGGATTCCTCCGTCGCGGTGACCCACGCCGCCCCTTCGTCAGCGGCCGCGACGGCCGCGCTCAGGCGCTCGGGTTCGGCGGTCTTCGCGCCGCCGGCGGTGCGGGTGAAACGGATGAATTCGTCGGTCGACCGGTCGATCACGCCGCGGAAGTCCCCGGCGACCCCGACCGGCCAGGTCAGGGGAGTGGGCACGAGGCCCGTGCGCTGGCGGATCTCGTCCATCAGGTCCAGCGCCTCGGCGCCCGGGCGGTCCCACTTGTTGATGACGGTGATGACCGGGAGGCCGCGCTGACGGCAGACTTCGAACAGCTTCATGGTCTGCACCTCGAGGCCCTTGCTGGCGTCCACCAGCATGACCGCGGCGTCGACGGCGGAGAGCACCCGGAACGTGTCCTCGGAGAAGTCGGCGTGGCCGGGGGTGTCGACCAGGTTGATCACGGCGTCGCGGTACTCGAACTGGATGGCCGCGCTGGTGACGGAGATCCCGCGGGCCTGTTCCATCGCCATCCAGTCGGACACGGTGCCGCGCCGTCCTGCCTTGCCGTGGGTGGCGCCGGCCGTCGTGATCGCCCGGGCGTGCAGCAGCAGCGCCTCGGTCAGCGTCGACTTGCCGGCGTCGGGGTGCGAGATCACGGCGAAGGTGCGTCGCCGCAGCGCCTCGGTCAGGACCTCGGGCGTGGACATGCCGGATAGCTGCGTCATGGATCCTTCTTTCGCGGATGATTCGGGCAGGCGGGGGGCGATGCCTGGTGGCCGCTACTCAAGAATCGGTTCCCTCCAATTATAACTTGCCCCGCGAGCACCGCCTCCTACCGGTCCGCGCGGGAGCGCAGCTTGTGCGTCAGGCCCGTTTTCACGCTCAGCCACTCCGACTCGATCACCGAGAAGACCACCGTGTCGCGGAGCGCGCCGTCGGGCGATTGACGGTGGTTACGCAGGATGCCGTCCTGTTTGGCCCCGAGGCCGGCGATCGCCGCCCGGGACTGCTGGTTCATCCAGTGGGTGCGGAATTCGACCGCGATGCAGCGCAGGCTCTCGAAGGCATGCGTGAGGAGAAGAAGTTTGCTCTCGGTGTTGATTCCGGTGCGCTGGGCGCCGGCCGCCGTCCAGGTGGAGCCGATCTCCACCCGCCGGTTGTCCGCATCCGCGTCCATGAACGTCGTCATGCCGCAGATCAGGCCGGTGTCGGTGCGCCGCACCGTGAAGGGCAGCATGCTCTGCTCCCGCTGCAGGCGCAGCCGTCGGTCGATCTCCGCCCGCATCTCCTCGGGGCGCGGAACGGCGGTGTACCAGAGGTTCCAGAGCTCACCGTCGGCGCTGGCCGCCACCAGCCCGTCGTGGTGCTCGGCGGCGAGCGGTTCGAGGGTGACGAGGTTTCCCGCCAGGGTGACGGGGCTGAGAAAAGACATGCCAGAACGATAGCAAGGGGGCGCTCGTGCACATTTTGGTAACGGTCCTGGAGTGTCCTTTCCAACCGTGATCGCCGGGGATACTCTCGGCACAAACCGGAGGGAGACGACGGATGCCCCGTCCGAGCACGCACGGTACCGTTCCCCCGTCCGAAGCAGCCGGCACCGCACGGTCTGCGCCCTTGGGCCCCGTGACCATGCAGGGTCCGCCGGCCATCTCCACCGACATTCCGCTTCAGTCGCAAGCGCTGCAGCCGGCAGCGCTGGGCTCCGTCCCGGCTCCGCCCGCCCACCCCGCGCGGAGCCTGCGCCGCACGATCGCCGACACCGACCTGGTCGTGCACCCGCTCGCCCTGGGCGGCAGCGTGTTCGGCTGGACGGCCGACGGCGCCACGAGCACGAGCGTGCTCGACCGGCACCGGGAACTCGGCGGCAACTTCCTCGACACGGCCGACAGCTACACCTCCGGGCGTAGCGAAGTGATCATCGGGGCGTGGCTGCGCTCCCGCCGGGCCAGGGACAGCACCGTCATCGCCACCAAGATCGGCAAGAACCGGGACAACCCCGGCCTCTCCTCCCGCAGCATCATCGGGGCGGTGCACGCCTCCCTCGACCGGCTGGGCACCGACTACATCGACCTGCTGCACTTCCACTTCGACGACCCGACCGTTCCCCTGGAGGAAAGCCTCGGCGCCGTCGACGTGCTCATGCGCAGCGGCCAGGTGCGTTACCTCGCCGCCTCCAACTTCTCCGCCGAACGGCTGATGGAGGCGAGGGTGCTCGCCGCCAACGGCCTTCCCCGCTTCGTGGCCCTGCAGACGCAGTACAGCCTGCTGCACCGCACCCCGTTCGAGTCCTCACTGGCCCTGGTCACCGGTGCGCAGGGACTGGCGGTGCTGCCGTATTTCGCGCTCGCGCACGGCTTCCTCGCCGGCCGGTACCGTTCCAAGGCCGACCTGCAGAAGACCACCCGCGCCTCCCGGGCAGCCAAACATCTCAACCGCCACGGGTTCCGAGTGCTGGCCGTGCTCGACCGGATCGCCGAGGAACACGAGGTGGCGCCCGCGGCGATCGCGATCGCGTGGCTGATCGCGCGCAGCCCCGTGGTCGCCCCGGTGGCCAGTGCCAGCCACCCCGACCAGGTGGAGGCGCTGGTGGCCGCGGCCGGCATCCGTCTGACGCGCGGCGACATGGTGGACCTAGACCGGGTGTCTGCGCATTGAGTAGGCGCCCACGATCCGCTTCCCGACTGCCGCAGCCCTGACGAGCCGCCCGGCTCGTGCCCCGGTTGGCTTCCCGGTCGTGACGGTGCCGTGACGTAAGGTGGGTGATGTCATGAACGGTGCCGTCGAATTTCCTCTGGACCTGCCCGAACTCTCCTTCCACGCGGCCGGGGAGTCCCTTGTGCGACGCACCGTGCTGCCCAGCGGGGTGCGCATCGTGTCGGAGCACGTGCCCGGCAGTCGCAGCCTGACCATCGGCTACTGGGTCGCCGTCGGTTCCCGCGACGAGGCGCCCGGCCATTTCGGCTCCACCCACTTTCTCGAACACCTCCTGTTCAAGGGCACGAAACAGCGCACGGCGTTGGACATCGCGATCGCCTTCGACTCCGTCGGCGGCGAGCACAACGCGATGACCGCCAAGGAATACACCTGCTATTACGCCAAGGTGCAGGACCGGGACCTGCTCATGGCGGTCGAGGTGCTCACCGACATGATCACCTCGTCCCTGCTCGACCCGGTGGAGTTCGAGAACGAGCGCGGCGTCATCCTCGAAGAACTCGCCATGGCCGACGACGACCCGGCGGATGTCGCGAACGGGCGCTTCTTCGAGGCGATCATGGGCGACCACGCGCTCGGGCGGCCGATCGGCGGCAGCCCGGACACGATCCGGGCCGCGACCCACGCCGCGGTGCTGGAGCACTACCGGGCCAACTACCGGCCCCAGGATCTCGTCGTCACCGTTGCCGGGGCCGTCGACCACGATGTGCTCGTCGCCGCGGTGACCCGGTCCCTGGCCCTGGCGGGCTGGGACCTCAGCGTCTTCGCGCCTCCGGTGGGGCGGCGCAGCGGCAGCCCGGTCGCCCTCAGCCAGGGTGCACCGGTCACGATCGTTCAGCGGCCGCTCGAGCAGGCCAACATCCTGATGGGCTTCCCCGGGCTGCTCGCCACCGACGACCGCCGCGTGACCATGAGCGTGCTGAACTCCATCTTCGGTGGCGGCATGTCCTCCCGCCTGTTCCAGGAGGTGCGCGAGAAGCGCGGCCTGGCCTATTCCGTCTACTCCTTCGCCCCCGGCTACTCCGATGCCGGCCTGTTCGGCATGTATGCCGGCTGCACCCCGGCGAAGGCCGGCCAGGTGGCCGAGCTCATGCTCGGCGAGCTGCACCGCATCTCGGAGCACGGCGTCACGGCCGACGAGATGAAGCGGGCCGCGGGCCAGTTGTCCGGCGCATCCGCACTCGCCCTCGAAGACTCCGACACCCGGATGTCCCGGCTCGGCCGCGCCGAGATCACGCTCGGCGAGTTCATCGACCTCGACGAGGCCCTGCGCCGCCTCGCGCGGGTCACGGCCGAGGACGTGCGTGTCCTGGCCGCCGAGCTGTCCGCCGGGCCGCTCTCCATCGCCGCGGTCGGCGCCCTCGACCCGAACATCTTCGCGGCCGTCATGGCGACGTCCGTCCGCCCCTGAACGCACCCCTGCCCCACACCCCCGAGGCCGCAACACCGTCGTACGGCCTCCGCGCACCGAATTGAAAGAGAACCACGTGCCCCACTACATCTACCTTGTCCGCCACGGTGAGCAGCAGGATGCCGAACACGGGCTGCCCGACGGGCCACTGTCGGCCCGCGGCACGCGCCAGGCGCAGCTGATCGCCGAGCGCCTCGGCGGGGTTCCGTTCACGGATGCCTGGCACTCGCCGCTGCAGCGCGCCGCCGAGACCGCCCGGATCATCGCGCAGCGCCTGCCCGCCCTGACCCCGGTGCCGTCGCCGCTGCTCTTCGACTGCATCCCCTCCGGGATGGCGCCGCAGACCCCGGCCGCCTACGCGCCCTTCTTCGGCGCCGTCTCCGAGGCGGAGATCGAAGCCGGCAGCGCGCAGATGGAAGACGCCGTCGCCGAGTTCCTGCAGCCGCGCCGCGGCGACCGCCACGACCTCCTGATCACCCACAATTTCGTCATCGCCTGGTTCGTGCGGGAGGTTCTCGGCGCACCCGACTGGCGCTGGATCAGCATCAACCAGGCCAACTGCGGCCTCACCGTGCTGCACCAGAAGCCGGGGCGCCCCTGGACGATGGTGACCCACAACGACACCGGGCACCTGCCGGTGGAACTGCGCACGGGCCTGCCCGACCCGCTCCTCTTCTAGCGGTTCCGGCTTCGGGCGGCCTCAGCTCGGGGCGAGCCGCTTGCGGTACCAGTTCGTGGCATTCGGGTTGTCGTTGTACGGCTCGCAGGAGTCGTAACCGGAACGCGCATAGAGCGCACCGGCGGCCGTGAGGCTCGCGTTCGTGTCGAGCACGACCTCCGCCGCGCCGAACGCGCGGGCGCGCCGCTCCAGCTCGGTCAGCAGGCTTCGGCCCCAGCCGCGGCCCCGCACGTGCGGCTGCAGCCACAGGTGCTTGACCTCGTACCGCGTCTCGCCGGCCGCGGAATCCTCGATCCGGCGGATGCCCCCGCAGCCCACGAAGACGTGCTCGACTTGGGCCTGCTTGGCGTGGTCCTGCTTGGTGCCGGCCTGCTCGGTGCCCGCCTGCTCACCCACCAGCAGGAACACCCCGCGTGGCGGAATGAACTGGGCCGGGTCGGGGAACGTGGTGCGGTACCGGCCCTGCCGGGACGGGAAGCTTGACTCCCGGTCGCTGAAGTACTGGGTCAGCAGGGCGATCGAACCGGCATCCGTCACCGACACGTCGCTGAAGGCCGGGGCTGGGGAATCAGGCATGGCCCAAGGCTACTTCGATGCGCCCGGGCGGCAAGGGCTCGGGGTCCCTTGGTAGATTGGATGCCATGACAACACGGGTGGCCATCGTCGGCGTAACGGGCACGATGGGCCGTCTGGTCTCCGGGCTGGTCGAGCAGACCGACGGCTATGAACTCGTCGCCGGGCTGGATTCGCGGAGCGAGCTGTCCGAGATGCTAGGGGCGGAGGTCGTGATCGATCTGACCCTGCCGCGGGTCAGCCAGAGCGTGGTGGACTTCGCCGTGGACCACGGGCTGCGCGTGCTGGTGGGGACCTCCGGCTGGTCGCAGGGCCGGATCGACACCCTCGCCCACCGGATCGCCGGACGTGAGGACACCGGGGTCATCATCATCCCCAACTTCTCGATCGGGTCGGTCATCGCCACCGCCCTGTCCGCGATGGTGGCCCGTTTCTACGACTCGATCGAGATCGTCGAGGCCCACCAGGCCGGCAAAGTGGACTCGCCATCCGGCACGGCCGTGCGCACCGCCGAGCTGATCGGGCGAGCCAGGGCCGACATCGGCCCGGTCGCCGCGCCGCACACCGACCAACGCGCCCGCGGCCAGCAGGTCTCGAGCGTGCCCGTGCACAGCCTGCGACTCGAGGGGATGCTGGCCCGTCAGGACGTCATCTTCGGCGGAGCCGGGGAGACCCTCACCATCAGCCACAACACCCTGTCGGCGGCCGCCTACGAACGCGGCATCCTGCTGGCCCTCGCGGCTGCGCGCACGGCCACGGGCGTCACCGTCGGGCTCGACCAGATCATCGACCTCGGGCTGGGGGAGCGGGGTGCGCCGTCGAGCGGCCCGGCTGCGACCGAACCGGCGCCGACGGATCCGGCTGCGACCGGTCCGGCGCCGACGGACCCGGCGCCGACGGATCCGGCCGCGACGGGTGCGGAGGTGCGGGCATGAAGGGCCGCGTCGCCGCCGGCCTGATGGCCCTGCTGCTCGCCTTCTACCTGGTCCTCGTCGGCTGGCGCGCGATCCTGTTCCTGCAGAGCGGCGAACCGGTCGGCATCGTGATCGGGGTGGCGCTGCTCGTGCTCCCCCTGATCGGGACCTGGGCACTGGCGGCCGAGGTCCGGTTCGGTCGCAACTCCGAGCGGCTCGTTCACCGACTCGAGGCCGAGGGCGGGCTTCCCGTCGAGGACCTGCCGATCCGGCCGAGCGGACGCCCGATGCGGGCTGCAGCGGATGCCGAGTTCCCGGTGTTCCGGGCGGCCGTCGACGCCGCCCCGGAGGACTGGCGCGCCTGGTTCCGGCTGGGCCTGGCCTACGACGCGTCCGGGGACCGTCGCCGGGCTCGCGGCGCCATCCGTACCGCTATCGCCCTGGAGCGCGCCGACGCCACGGCCGCTGCCCCGCCCGCAGCCCCCTAGCCCGCCCGCAGCCCCAACCCGCCGGCAGCCCCCGCGCGGGTCCGAGGCGCCCCACAACCGCTCCGGCCCGAACGAATTCGACGGAGATTTTGCCCGGATCGGCCCGGAATGGCCGAAATGCGTGTTTTTACAGCCGAATCTCCGTCGAATTGGTTGGACGCTGGGGGGCTGCTGCTGCCGGGGTCAGGGCCGGCGGAGCATCGCGGCGACGGCCTCGGCCACCGTGCGGTGGGCGAACACGAAGCCGTCGCGTTCCAGGCGTGACGCCGAGACCTGCTGGTCGGCGAGCAGGAGCTGACGGGCGGCGTCCTGCAATGCCAGGGTGAGCACGAATTCGGGGACCGGCAGGAGAAACGGCCGGTGCAGCGCGTCGGCCACGGCCCGGATCACGGCGTTGGCCGTGGCCGGCGTCGGCCCCACCACGTTCACCGGGCCGGACAGGGGAGACGTGAGCAGGTGCACGATCGCGGCAGCCTCGTCGTGCAGGCTCACCCACGGCCAGCCCTGCGTGCCCTTGCCGAGCGGCCCGGCCAGGCCGACTTTCGCCAGCGGCAGCAGCGGCTTGAGGGCCCCGCCCCGGGCGATGACCAGCCCGGTGCGGAAGGTGACGACCCGGGTCTGCTCGGGTGCGCGGGACGCCTCGGACTCCCACACCGACACGACCTTGGCCAGGAAGTCGCTGCCCGGGGCGGAATCCTCGGTCAGGACCTCGTGCGGGCGGTTGCCGTAGATGCCGACGGCCGACGCGTTCAGCAACACCGACGGTGGGGTCGTGCGGCGACGCATCGCATCCGTCAGCGTGCGCGTGGCCTGCACGCGGGAATCGAGGATCTCCCGGCGGTAGCCCGCCGTCCACGGCAAACGCGCGAGGGAGGCGCCCGACAGGTTGATCACCGCGTCGACGCCGTCGAGCGCGGCCGCATCCATGCTCAGGGCGGCCGGATCCCACCGGAATTCGGTGCTGCCGCGCGGTTCACGGCGCACCAGCCGGGCGACCGTGTGCCCGGATGCGCCCAGCTGGGTGCGGAGTTCCGTGCCGATGAGTCCGGATGCGCCGGAGACCAGTACTCGCATGGCGGTGAGTCGGCTCTAGGCCAGTTCGGCTTCGATCGTGATCGGGATGCCGGCCAGCGCCTTCGAGATCGGGCAGTTCGCCTTGGCGTCCTCGGCGAAGGCCACGAACTCTTCCTCGGTCAGCCCGGGGATCTTCGCGCTGACCAGGAGGTGGCTGCCGACGACGCCGACACCGGCCTCGAACGTGATCGCCGCGGTGGTCTGGATGCTGTCGGGGACGTGGCCCGCGGCGCTGAGGCCGTTGGCGAGTGCCATCGAGAAGCAGGCCGAGTGCGCGGCGCCGAGCAGCTCCTCCGGGTTGGTGGTGTTCGGGGTGCCGACCGCGCGGGCCTGCCAGGTGACCGGGAACTCGGCGGCGGTGGAGGAATCGAGGGTGACGTTCCCGGTGCCGGACTTCAGGTCGCCGGTCCAGACGGTTGTTGCTTCGCTGGTGAGTGCCATGGTGTTACCTCCTGGAAGTGAAGCTCCAGCCTAACCGGCGGCCCGGCCCGGATGAAGGAATATCCCAGCCGATGTTCAGCTAAACGGATTCACCGGCCGGCCTCGGCCCGACCGGCGCCGCCGAGCGCCCCGGCGCGCAGCAGGAGCAGGTACAACTGGCAGCCCAGGCAGTAGTCGAACACGGCGTTCAGAAACGCGGCGACGAAGGCGGCCGCGGCGGCCACCCCGACGGCCGGGTCGATCCCGGCGACGCCCAGGACGACCCCGACGAGGGTGACCACCAGGCCCACCCCCTGGGCGAACGTCGGCGGGGCGGGGTTCTCCAGGGCGGCCGGGGGCGCCAGCCGTGGTCGGACGAGCTTCTTGAAGACGATGCCGTACGGGTGACGGCCGGCCCCGGCGAACGCGCCCCACGCGAACAGACCGGCGAGCCCGGCCAGCAGCAGCAGGGCGGCCACGGATGCCCCGGTCAGCGAAAGGAACACCACCACGAGCAGCAGCACGGCGGTGATCGCGGCGCCGAAGCGCGGCCCCCGCGGGTCGAGGTCCGGGCGGGCGGTTCGGGGTTTCACGGATCGCGGTTCAGCGGGCGAGACGGACATGGGCGCTCCCGGTGAGGTCGTCGAGGTGCTCCAGGATGCCGGCCCGGTTCGGGGCCCCGCCGATGCGGGCGCGCACCCGGCCCGTCTCGTCCAGGATCAGCGTGGTGGGGGTCTGCATGATCCCGAACCGGTTGGCCAGGTCGCGCCGGTGGGTGATGTCGATGTCGACGTGGGCGACCCCGGGACGGGACTCCGCCAGCCGGGTCAGCAGCGCGTGCGTGCCGGGGCAGCGGGCGCAGTGGTCGGTGGAGAACTGGAGCAGCGTGCCGAGTGCTCCGAAGGACACGGGGCTGCCGACATCCGCCGGGGTGAGCGGCGCGTCCGCCCTGACCGGTGCGGTGCGCCCCTGCCGGGCCCGCCAGAGCAGCCCGAGCACGGTGGCGCCCGCGACGAGGGCGAGGAGGAGGCTCAGGGCCGGGATCGGGTTCATGCTGCGACGGTACGCGTTCGGCCGGGCCGGCGGGGCAGTATGACGACACGTTACGGGCGCGGGGCCGGCGGGGACAGGCGAGGTCGAGGCGCGCGCGAAGCGCGGGTGAGGCGACGCATCCGGCGAGCCAGCGCATCCGTCGGCCGGCGACCGGGTATCGTGTGAGCCGTGCCTGAGATTGAGTTTCGCTCCGATGTGACCGTTGAGCTGGTTCGTGCCAGCGCCCACGACTCCGATGTGCTGTTCGCCGCACGGGTGTCGACGCAGGGGGAGCAGACCCTCGCGAAGGCCCGGCTGGAGGAGTCCGACGCCGAGGCCTCGAGCAAGGGCGACAGCGGTCTGATCAACTACCTGATGCGCGACCGTCACGGCTCGCCGTTCGAGCACAACTCGATGACCTTCTACGTGCAGGCGCCCATTTTCGTCTTCCGCGAGTTCATGCGGCACCGCATCGCCTCCTACAACGAGGAATCGGGCCGCTACCGCGAGCTGAACCCGGTCTTCTACCTGCCCGCCGCCACGCGCAACCTGGTGCAGGTCGGCAAGCCCGGCGCCTACGACTTCCTGCCCGGCACCGCCGAGCAGTCCGCGCTGGTCGACCAGCTGACCCGCGAGGCGTCCGCGCACGCCTACGCGTCGTACCAACGGATGCTCGAGGCCGGCGTCGCCCGCGAAGTCGCCCGCATCGTGCTGCCGCTGAACATCTTCTCCTCGATGTACGTGACCATGAACGCCCGGTCGCTGATGAACTTCCTCAGCCTGCGCACCAAGCGCGAGGGAACTCATTTCCCGTCGTTCCCGCAGCGCGAGATCGAGATGTGCGCCGAGAAGATGGAAGACCACTTCGCGGCACTCATGCCGCTCACCTACGCCGCCTTCAACAAGAACGGCCGCGTCGCCCCGTAACGCCCCGCGTAGCCCCGTAACCTCAGCCCAGCCCCGGTCCCCGCCCCTGACGAATTCGACGGAGATATTGCCGCAAAAAGCCGTTTTGGCGCCGTAACGGCGCGATTCGGCCAAAATCTCCGTCGAATTCGCACCGGCTGGGGCTGCGTGCGCTGCGACGCTGACCGGTAACCTGTCTCTCGTGTCTATGTCTCAGAATCCCTTTGGCCAGGTCCTCGTCGCCCTGGTGACTCCGTTCACCGCCGATGGCGAGGTCGACTGGCCGGGGGTGGCGAAGCACATCGACGACGTCATCAACGCCGGCGCCGACGGCATCGTCGTCACCGGCACCACCGGCGAGACGTCCACCCTGACCGACGCGGAGAAGATCCGTCTGGTCGAGGTCGGCAAGGACGTCTCGGGCGGGCGCGCCAAGATCATCACCGGCGGCGGGTCCAACGAGACCGCCCACGCCATGCAGCTCGCCAAGCAGAGCGAGAAAGCCGGCGCCGACGGCAACATGATCGTCACGCCCTATTACAACAAGCCCACCCAGGCGGGTGTGCTCACCCACTTCCGCATGATCGCGGATGCCACGGACCTCCCGGTGATCCTCTACGACATCCCCGGCCGCACCGGCATCCCGATCGAATACCAGACGATCCTGCGGGCCGCGAAGCACCCGAACATCCTGGCCGTCAAGGATGCCAAGGGCGACCTGGCCCAGGTCAGCCGGGTGCTGAACCAGACCGACCTGATGTATTTCTCCGGCGACGACCCCAACGTGCTGCCGCACCTTTCGATCGGCGCGACCGGCCTGATCGGCGTCACCGCCAATATCGCGGCGACGCCCTACCGGCAGATGGTGGACGCCGTCAACGCGGGCGACCTCAAGGCCGCGACAGCCGCGCACCAGCAGCTGGAACCGCTGGTGCGGGCCTGCATGACCCACGTGCCCGGCACGGTCGCCGTCAAGTACATCCTGCACGGCCTCGGCCGGATCAAGAGCCCCCGCGTGCGCCTGCCCCTGGTCGGCCCCGAGGAGTGGGAAGCTGCCCAGATCGAAGACGAAATCGACCTGGTCAAGAACATCCCCGGAGTCGACTTCTCGAACTTCCGTCCCGACCGCAACGCCGCAGCCGGCGGCGCACTGCCGAAGGTCGCGGGAACCACACGCTGAACGCCACACCGACTCCCTAGGAGGGCCCATGCCCATCGACGTGTACGACCCGGCCGCGCTCGAACCGGGCACCCTGCGCATCATCCCGATCGGCGGCCTCGGCGAGATCGGTCGCAACATGACCTCCTTCGAGATCGACGGCAAGATCCTGATCGTGGACTGCGGCGTGCTGTTCCCCGAAGAACACCAGCCCGGGGTCGACCTGATCCTGCCCGACTTCGGCCCCATCCGTGACCGTCTCGACGACATCCTCGGCGTGGTGCTCACGCACGGCCACGAGGACCACATCGGGGCCGTGCCCTACCTGCTCCGGCTGCGGCAGGACATCCCGCTGATCGGCTCCGGGCTGACCCTCGCGTTTATCGAGGCCAAGCTCAAGGAACACAAGATTACGCCGTACACGTTGCAGGTCAAGGAGGGACAGAAGGAGCGGCTCGGCCCGTTCAACCTCGAATTCGTCGCCGTCAACCACTCCATCCCCGACGCCCTGGCCGTGGCCATCAAGACCGCCGGCGGCACGGTGCTGCACACCGGCGACTTCAAGATGGACCAGCTGCCGCTCGATGGCCGCCTGACCGACCTGCGCGAATTCGCGCGGCTCGGCACCGAGGGCGTCGACCTGTTCCTGGTCGATTCCACCAACGCGGATGTCCCGGGCTTCACCCCCACGGAACGCTCCATCGGTCCCGTGCTGGACGACGTCATCGCAAGGGCTCCCCGCCGGGTGATCGTGGCCAGCTTCTCCAGCCACGTGCACCGGGTGCAGCAGGTGCTCGACGCCGCCCACGCGAACGGCCGCCGGGTCGCGCTCCTCGGCCGGTCCATGGTGCGCAACATGACCATCGCCGCGGACCTCGGCTACCTCACCGTGCCGGACGGCGTGCTGGTCGACTTCAAGAAGGCCGGCAACATCCCGGACGACAAGATCGTCTACATGTCCACCGGCTCGCAGGGCGAACCGATGGCCGTGCTCAGCCGGATGGTCAACCAGGACCACCAGGTCGAGGTCGGCCACGGCGACACCGTCATCCTGGCGTCCAGCCTGATCCCGGGCAACGAGAACGCGGTCTACCGCATCATCGACGGCCTGACCAAGCTCGGCGCCGCGGTCGTGCACAAGGGCAACGCCAAGGTGCACGTCTCCGGGCACGCCGCCGCGGGCGAACTGACCTACTGCTACAACATCCTCAAGCCCAAAAACGTGCTCCCCGTGCACGGCGAATACCGGCACCTGGTCGCCAACGCGAAGCTCGCCGTGGAGACCGGGGTCCCCGAGGCGAACGTGCTGCTGGCCGAGGACGGCACGGTGATCGACCTGCGGGACGGCGTGGCCCGCAAGGTCGGGCAGCTCGACATCGGCTACGTCTACGTCGACGGGTCCACCGTGGGCGAGATCACCGAGGCCGACCTCAAGGACCGGCGCACCCTCGCCGAGGAGGGCTTCATCTCGATCATCATCGTGGTGGACGCCCAGACCGGCAAGGTCATCGTCGGCCCGGAGATCCACGCCAAGGGCTTCGCCGAAGACGACTCCGTGTTCGACGCGGTGCGGCCCAGGATCGTGGCCGCCCTGGCCGAGGCCGCCGAGAACGGGGTGCGCGACTCGTTCGCCCTGCAGCAGATCGTGCGCCGCACGGTCGGCCGCTGGGTGAACACCGCCTTCCGCCGCCGGCCGATGATCGTTCCGCTGGTGATCGAGGCCTGACCCCGTTCACGACACGGATGCCGCCGCCCGCCCCGGTGGGCCGCGGCATCCGGGTCAGGGTGAAGGGGCGTCTCTCCCAGACACCCGCCGTCGCCTAACCCCCAATGTCAGGGGTGGGAAGTACCGTTGACGGTATGGCTACGAGCACTAAGTCGAACGGCCGCGCCCGGAGCACCCCCGCGCGCGGCACCCCGGCGCGCAAGCCCGTCAGCAGGACCGCGACCCAGAAAACGGTCAAGTTCACCGCGGTGGACACCAGGCCGAGTGCTTTCGTGCGGTCCTGGATGGCGCTCGCCCACGTCACCGGCGGCGCCGCCCGCGCCCTCGGTCCCGAGCAGCTCTCCAAGGAGGAACGCCGCGACGGGCTGCCCTTCTTCCTGGTCCTCCTGGCCATCGCCGGCGCGGTGATCGAGTGGTTCCTGATCAACGAGCCCGTCGCGCAGACCCTCGACGCCTGGTCCTTCGGCGGGCTGTTCGGGCGGGTCGCGTTCGCCCTGCCGGTCATCATGCTGCTCTTCGCGGTCTGGCTCTTCCGCAAACCCAGCTCGGTGCACGACAACGGGCGCATCGGCATCGGCCTCTCGCTCCTGCTCGTATCGGTGTCCGGGCTGTGCCACATCTTCGGCGGCCAGCCGGCTCCCAGTGACGGCATGGAAACCCTCGCCCTGTCCGGCGGCGTCATCGGCTGGATGGTCGCGGCGCCCCTGATCTACCTGACCACCGCCATCGGCGGCACCATCGTCGTCATCCTGCTGCTCACCCTCAGCCTTTTCATCATCACCAAGACCCCGCCGAACCGGGTGGGGGAGCGCAGCCGCGAACTGTACGCGTGGCTGTTCGGGGCGCAGCTCCCCGACGCCGACGAGCGGGCGGCCGCCCGCGAAGCCAGCCGGGAGGCCAAAGCGGAGAAGTCCGTGCAGGTCGAGCTCGACGGGGTCGACGACGACGTCAGCACCCTGCCGTGGTGGCGCCGCAACACCAGCAACCGCGAGGAAGACCCCGACTTCGGCAGCGCGATCAGCACGGAGCACGCAGCCGGCCAGGCCGCCGCGGACCCGCTCAGCACCCTGCTCGGCGGCGACAAGCGAGGCAGTTTCGACACCGCGCTGGAGAAGGTCCCCGAGGTCCCCGCCCACGAAGTCCCCGCCCACGTGGTCCCCAGCCTCAACCAGGAGCACTACGGCACCGAGGTGCTCCAAGACCTGCTCCGGGCCGAGGACGCCCTCAAACGCTTCACCGGCGAGATCGACCTCGCGCGCGGCTCGGCCACCGGCCTCCAGCCCGACGAGCAGACCGGGCTGACCGAGGTGCTGCCCGGCTTCGACGAGCTCGACCTCGCGGCGGCGGCGAGCGGCCCCGCCCAGGTCCCGGGCCCGGGCGCCGACGAACCCAAGGCCCCCTACGTGCTGCCGTCGGACACCACGCTGATTCAGGGCCCGCCGGCGAAGGCGCGCTCGGCCGCCAACGACGAGATCGTCAAGTCCATCACCGAGGTGCTGCGCCAATTCCAGGTGGATGCGAAGGTCACCGGGTTCTCCCGCGGCCCGACTGTGACCCAGTACGAGATCGAACTCGGCCCGGGCGTCAAGGTGGAGCGGGTCACCGCGCTGAGCAAGAACCTGTCCTACGCCGTCGCCTCCAACGAGGTGCGGATCCTCTCGCCCATCCCCGGCAAGAGCGCCATCGGCATCGAGATCCCGAACACGGACCGCGAGATCGTCACCCTCGGCGACGTGCTCCGCTCCGCCACGGCCACCAACAGCACCCACCCGATGACCATCGGCGTCGGCAAAGACGTCGGCGGCGGCTTCGTCGTGGCCAACCTGGCCAAGATGCCCCACCTCCTCGTGGCCGGCTCGACCGGGTCGGGCAAGTCCAGCTTCGTGAACTCCATGATCACGAGCCTGCTGATGCGCGCCAAGCCGAGCGAGGTGCGCATGGTGCTGATCGACCCGAAGCGGGTCGAACTGGCCGCCTACGCCGGCGTGCCGCACCTGATCACCCCCATCATCACCAGCCCGAAAAAGGCCGCCGAGGCGCTGCAGTGGGTGGTGAAGGAGATGGACATGCGGTACGACGACCTGGCCAGCTTCGGCTTCCGCCACATCGACGACTTCAACAAGGCCGTCGTCAACAACGAACTCGTGCTTCCGGCCGGCAGCATGCGCACCCTCAAGCCCTACCCCTACCTCCTGGTCGTCGTCGACGAGCTCGCCGACCTGATGATGGTCGCCCCGCGTGACGTCGAGGACTCGATCGTGCGCATCACGCAGCTGGCGCGCGCCTCCGGCATCCATCTGGTCCTCGCCACCCAGCGCCCGAGCGTCGACGTCGTCACCGGCCTGATCAAGGCCAATGTGCCTTCCCGCCTGGCGTTCGCCGTGACCAGCGTCACCGACTCCCGGGTCATCCTCGACCAGCCGGGGGCGGACAAGCTGATCGGGCAGGGCGACGCCCTGTTCCTGCCGATGGGGGCCTCCAAGGCCATCCGGGTGCAGGGCGCCTGGGTCAACGAGGCCGAGATCGAACGCGTCGTCAAGCACGTCACCCTGCAGGCCCGGCCCGACTACCGGCCGGATGTCTCCATGGTCGCCCCGCGCAAGGAAATCGACTCCGACATCGGCGACGACCTCGAGGTGCTTCTCGCCGCGGCGGAACTGGTGGTGTCGACCCAGTTCGGATCCACCTCGATGCTGCAGCGCAAGCTCCGGGTCGGCTTCGCCAAGGCGGGACGCCTGATGGACCTGCTCGAGTCCCGCGAGATCGTCGGCCCCTCCGAGGGATCAAAGGCTCGCGACGTGCTCGTCAGCGTCGAGCAACTGCCCGGCGTGCTCGCGCTGCTGCGCGGCTCCGACGCCGAACACCACGCCGCCTCCGCGAATGCCCAGGCGTCCGCCTCCCACCAGGCCGATGTGAGGCCCGACCCCCGCTACGCCGGCGACCCGGTCGCGAAGATGTCGGAGGGATACCCTGAAGAAGAGGCATCCCCCGATGAAGACGCCTGGCAACTGACCGACAGGGAGTGACCCATGGCCACCGCATCAACGCCCGGAAAATCAACGCCCGCCGCCCGGCCCAGTAACTGGAACCTGCCCAACCTGATCACGGTCGTGCGGATCCTGCTCGCCCCGCTGTTCATCTGGATGCTCCTCGCCGACGCCGGGCAGGACGGCGCGCTCCGCTGGTGGGCCGCTCTGCTCTTCATCGTCGCGATCGCGACCGACGGGATCGACGGGGCCATCGCCCGCCGGCACAACCTGGTCACCGACCTGGGCAAGATCCTCGACCCCATCGCCGACAAGGTGCTCACCGGCGGGGCGCTGGTGTGCCTGTCCATCCTGGGCGAGCTGTGGTGGTGGGTGACCATCGTCATCCTCGTTCGTGAAATCGGCATCACGGTGTTCCGGTTCGTGATGCTGAAAGACCGGGTGATCCCGGCGTCGCGGGGCGGCAAACTCAAGACCGTCATGCAGTCCGTGGCCATCTCCCTGGCCCTCGTGCCGTTGTGGCTGGTGCTGGGCGACTGGATCTACTGGGTCAACTGGACCGCGATGGCCCTGGCCCTGATCCTCACGGTCGTCACCGGCATCGACTACCTCGTCGCCGCGCGTCGGGAGAACCGCAGTTCACGGTCGCATGCCTGACGAGCCGTCGCTGTCTGCGCCGCCGCTGCCTGAGCCGCTGCTGTCTCAACCGTCGGCGGCGACGGATGCCACGGCGCTGCTGATCGCCGACCTCACCAGGCTGCACCTGACCCTGGCCGTGGCCGAGTCCCTGACCGGCGGCGCACTGGCGGCCGAACTGATCCGCATCCCCGGCGCATCCGTCGTCGTGAACGGGGCCGTGGTGGCGTACCAGACCGAGCTCAAGCACAGCCTGCTCGGCGTGGACAGAGCCCTGCTGGCCGAGCACGGACCCGTGCACCCGGACGTGGCCCGCCAGATGGCGGCCGGCGCGCGCACACGGCTCGCGGTCGGGGGCCGGGACGCGGACATCGGCGTCGCCACCACCGGGGTCGCCAGCCCCGACGCCCAGAGCGGACACGCCCCCGGCACAGTGTTCCTCGGCCTCTCCCGGGGCTCCGAATCGTGGGCCGTCGAGCTGCGGCTCGACGGCGATCGCGCCGGGATCCGCGCCGGAACCGTCGCCCGTGCGGTGGAAGCTGTGCGCCAGCTGTTAGCCCGGGAAACAGTGGAATAGTTCCCCGGATCCGCCGGTTACACCGAGCAGATTCACAAGAAAAGTCCAGTCGTCATCGGTAGTGTCGGGGTATTCAAGGTTGTAGTACTCTTGCGATCCAATACACGAAACCAACCGGTCGAGTGGGCGCCAGTAATATCAATCAGTACTTGATCAGCACCAGTAATCAGTACGAGAAGGAGGTTCCGATGATTCTTGTTAGACAGGAAATCGGCGATGTGCTCAGGGACTTCCGCCTGCAGAAGGGGCGCACACTCCGCCAGGTTGCGAGCAAGGCCAGCGTGGCTCTCGGCTATCTGAGCGAGGTCGAGCGTGGACAGAAGGAAGCGTCTTCCGAGATTCTGGCCTCCGTTGCAGATGCGTTGGAGACCCCGATCTCGGTCATCATGCGGGAGGTCGGCGAGCGACTGGCGGTCATCGAGGGAATCGACAGGTTCCCCGACACCGTTCCGGACGAACTCGTGGCCACCTACGACGGCATGATGGTGCGCTAGTTCACACTGTCATTCCAGCCCATTCCCATGTTCGCTTCAGTTCCCAAGTTCGGTTGAGCGACCATGCGTCTCAGTGAATTCCGCCAAGCGTTGAAGGATGAATTCGGTGACGCCTATTCGCGAGTCCTCACCCGCGACCTGATCCTCACCCCGTTCGGATGCACCGCCGACCAGGCCCTGGCCGGCGGTGCTTCTGCGCGCGACGTGTGGCTGGCTCTCTGCGACGAGACGGATGTCCCGCAGAGCCGCCGCCACGGCGCCGGCCTTCCGGCCGCTCGCCTCTGACCCTTCGGCCCGGGACTCCGTTCGGCCCGGGCCTTCGCGTGGCGTGTTTCGACGACACGCCATGAAAACTGTGCCAATTCTCGAATACGTGTTCGCATCTTGGTAGGCTCCTCAACAGCAGACGACGCAAGCGAACCATCCACTTACGCGGCAGCACCCGACCCGGTGTCGGAGGCGCCACGTACAGTCGGGTTTCGTCAGCGGCAGACAGCACTTGCCTTGTTGAGAGTGGGCACCGGGGTCTTCCCGGTGGTCGGGTTCGACAGCCTATAGGCGCCACAACGCACGACCGAAGGAGACCATTATGGCATCAGCAGCAGATCGCGAAAAGGCACTCGACATCGCCCTCGCGGCAATCGACCGCCAGTTCGGCAAGGGTTCGGTCATGCGTTTGGGCAGCGACGAGCGCGCACCCGTCGACACCATCTCCACGGGGTCGATCGCGCTGGACGTGGCCCTCGGCATAGGCGGCCTGCCCCGCGGCCGCATCGTGGAGATCTACGGCCCGGAGTCCTCGGGTAAGACCACCCTGACCCTGCACGCCATCGCCAACGCGCAGAAGAACGGCGGCATCGCCGCGTTCATCGACGCGGAGCACGCCCTCGACCCCGAATACGCCAAGAAGCTCGGCGTGGACATCGACGCCCTCCTCGTCTCGCAGCCCGACACCGGTGAGCAGGCGCTGGAGATCGCCGACATGCTGGTGCGAAGCGGGTCCATCGACCTGATCGTCATCGACTCCGTGGCCGCGCTCGTGCCCCGCGCCGAGATCGAGGGTGAGATGGGTGACTCGCACGTCGGCCTGCAGGCCCGGCTGATGTCGCAGGCGCTGCGCAAGCTCACCGGCGGGCTGAGCCAGACCAACACCACCATGATCTTCATCAACCAGCTGCGCGAGAAGATCGGTGTCTTCTTCGGCAGTCCCGAGACCACCTCGGGCGGTAAGGCGCTGAAGTTCTATGCGTCGGTGCGCCTCGACATCCGCCGGATCGAGACCCTGAAAGACGGCACAGAGGCCGTCGGTAACCGCACCAGGGTCAAGGTCGTCAAGAACAAGATGGCGCCGCCTTTCAAGCAGGCCGAATTCGACATCATCTACGGCATCGGAATCTCCCGCGAGGGCAGCCTGATCGACTTCGGTGTCGACCAGGGCATCGTCAAGAAGTCCGGCGCCTGGTACACGTACGACGGCGACCAGCTCGGCCAGGGCAAGGAGAACTCGCGCAACTTCCTGCTGCGCAACCCGGACATGGCCAACGAGATCGAGAAGAAGATCCTCTTCAAGCTCGGCGTCGGTCCGGAAGGTGCCGCAGCCAAGAAGGCCGAGAAGGACGCGGCGGCAATCGCTGCCGCCGCAGCCGCGGAGACCGCCAAGGTAGCCGCCGCCGCCAAGGCCGAGTCGATCCAGACGAAGCTCGCCGCACGCAAGGGAGCGTAGCGCCGTGGTTCACTTCGAACCCGCCGACGAGGTGATCTCGCTCAGCGCCGCACGGCGCAAGAGCGCGGCACGCACTGCCCCGCAGCCTTCCGTCCCCGCTCCGGCCGTCGGCCGCGACTCGGACGCGGACGACGATGCGCTCGCTCCGGTCAGCTACCTGCGCGGTCAGGCCGGAAACCGGTTCGCAGAGGCCGGTGACGGCGCTGACGCCGGGGACGATGCCCCGCTCGGCGCCTCGGTCGGTGCTGGGGCCGGCGTCGGGGACGGCGCCGGGCCGGAGGATGGAGACGATGACGAGGCAGCCGCGCCGGTGTTCGACGCGGCCGCGGAACGGGCGCACGCCGAACAGGTGCTGCTGCAGCGCCTGCGCGGGCGTTCGCTGTCCATCGCGGAGGCCCGCACGGTGCTGTCCTCGACGGACGTCGAGGACGCGGACGCCGAGGAGATCATCGAGCGCTTCATCGAGCTGGCGTACATCGACGAAAGCCGGTTGTCCGACCAGATCCTGCACAGCCACCACGAGCGCAAGGGACTGGGGCGCACCGGTGTGCAGGCCGAGATGCGCCGACGCGGCCTCGACCACGACCTGATCCTGGCCAAGCTCGAGGAAATGCCCGACGACGAGACCGAACGGGCCATCGAGGTGGCCGTCAAACGGGTGGGGCAACTCGGCCGGCTCGACGACCAGACCATCGACCGCCGGCTGAATGCGTTCCTGATGCGCAAGGGCTACCCGTCCTCCATCGTGCGGGTCGCCGTGAAGGCGGCGCTGGATTCCCGCGGTGGTTCGTCGGGCTCGTCGAGCGTCAGGTTCCGCTAGGTCGCAGGCATTTCCGGCGGGCGTGAGCCGGGGCTCTGGCCCCGGCTCGGCATCCTCAGGTCCCGCGCGTAAGCTATATCCACTATGACCAGCAGCACCGCTATGCCCCAATTCTCCAGCGCCGAGACGCTGAGCACGCCGACCCTGATCCTGCCGTCCGTGGCGGCCCACGACGCGGAGGGCCGCGCCCGCACCTACGAGGTGCGCACCTTCGGCTGCCAGATGAACGTGCATGACTCCGAGCGGCTGAGCGGTTCGCTCGAGGCGGCCGGCTACGTGCCCGCGAACGGCGACGAAGCCGACATCGTGGTACTCAACACCTGCGCCGTGCGGGAGAACGCCGACAACAAGCTCTACGGCAACCTCGGTCACCTGGCCTCCGTCAAGCGCCGCCACGAGGGCATGCAGATCGCGGTCGGCGGATGCCTGGCCCAGAAGGACAAGGACGTCATCCTCAAGAAGGCGCCCTGGGTCGATGTGGTCTTCGGCACCCACAACATGGGGTCGCTGCCGAGCATGCTCGAGCGCGCCCGACACAACGGCGAGGCTCAGCTCGAGATCCTCGACGCACTGGAGACGTTCCCGTCCACCCTGCCCACCAAGCGCGACTCGAGCTACAGCGGCTGGGTGTCGATCTCGGTCGGCTGCAACAACACCTGCACGTTCTGCATCGTCCCCGCCCTGCGCGGCAAGGAGAAGGACCGCCGGCCGGGCGAGATCCTCGCCGAGATCCAGGCCCTCGTCGACGACGGCGCGATCGAGGTGACCCTGCTCGGCCAGAACGTCAACTCCTACGGGGTTGAATTCGGCGATCGCCTCGCGTTCGGCAAACTACTGCGCGCGGCCGGCAAGATCGAGGGGCTGGAACGCATCCGTTTCACCAGCCCCCACCCGGCCGCCTTCACCGACGACGTGATCGACGCCATGGCCGAGACGCCGGCGGTCATGCCGCAGCTGCACATGCCCCTGCAGTCCGGGTCGGACCGGGTGCTGAAGGCCATGCGACGGTCCTACCGCTCCGCGCGGTTCCTCGGCATCCTCGACCGGGTGCGTGCGCAAATGCCGCACGCCGCCATCAGCACGGACATCATCGTGGGCTTCCCCGGGGAGACCGAGGAAGACTTCCAGGAGACCCTGCGGGTCGTGGAACTGGCCCGGTTCGCCACCGCGTTCACCTTCCAGTACTCGATCCGCCCCGGCACGCCGGCCGCGACCATGGCCGAGCAGGTTCCCAAGGAGGTCGTGCAGGACCGGTACGAGCGTCTGGCCGCCCTGCAGGAGCGCATCTCGTGGGAAGAGAACCAGGCCCAGATCGGCCGTGAGGTCGAGCTGCTCGTGGCCAACGGCGAAGGCCGCAAGGACTCCGACACCCACCGGCTGAGCGGGCGCGCCCCCGACAGCCGCCTGGTGCACTTCGACGTGCCGGACGGATCGGAACTGCCGCGCCCGGGCGACCTCGTCACCGTGACGGTGACCCAGGCCGCGCCGTTCCACCTGATCGCGGACTCCAGCGACGGCGCGCCGCTGCGCATCCGCCGCACCATCGCCGGCGACGCCTGGGACCGCATTCAGGCCGAGGCCTGCGGCGTGCCCAGCCACGGCGGGGCCTCCGGCGGGGCCGGCGCGGTCTCCCTCGGGCTGCCCACCCTGCGGGTGGGCTCGCCCGCGGCCACCGGGTCCAGCACCACGCCCATCTACGACGTCACCGACGGGGAGCGCTAGGCGGGTGCCGGGCCCGAAGCCCGGAACCGTCACCGGTCCAGCCGTCACCGACGCAGCCGGCGCCGACCCGGCCGGCACGGGCACGGCGCCCGCCGTCGACCCGACGCTCATCGTCATCGTCGGCCCCACCGGCACGGGCAAGTCCGAGTTGTCCCTCGACCTCGCCGCGCGACTGGCCGAGACCGGGCGGCCCGCGGAGATCGTGAACGCCGACGCCATGCAGCTCTACCGCGGCATGGACATCGGCACCGCGAAACTGCCGGTGGCCGACCGTCGCGGCATCCCGCACCACCTGCTCGACGTTCTCGCGGTGACCGACGAGGCCACCGTGGCCCGGTACCAGACCGAAGCCCGCGCCGCGATCACCGACATCGTGGGGCGCGGTCGGGTGCCCATCCTGGTCGGCGGATCGGGCCTCTACGTGTCGAGCGTGGTCTACGACTTCCGATTCCCCGGAACCGATTCCGAGCTGCGGGCCCGGTTCGAGGCCGAACTCACCGCGCAGGGACCCGGGGCCCTCTACACCCGGCTGAAGGCCGTCGACCCGGATGCCGCGGCCCGGATCGGCGCCAGCAACGGGCGGCGCCTCGTTCGTGCGCTCGAGGTAGTCGAAATCACCGGGGCCCCGCACACCGCGGCGCTGCCCGACGCCCCCGTGTACTGGATGCCCGCGCTCACACTCGGGCTGCGCGCACCCCGGGCCGAACTCACCCCGCGGCTCGACGCGCGGGTCGAACGGATGTGGGCGGACGGGCTCGTCGACGAGGTCGAGGGCCTGATCCCGGCCGGGATCGAAACCGGCGTGACCGCCAGCCGCGCCATCGGCTACGCGCAGGCGCTCGGCCAGCTCACCGGCACCCTCACCCGGTCGGAGGCCATCGAGACGACCCAGCAGATCACCCGCCGGTACGCCCGTCGCCAGGTGTCCTGGTTCAAGCGGTCCCCGCAGACGCACTGGATCGACGCGTCGGCCCCCGATCGGCTGGACCGCGCGCTCGCGCGCCTGGCCGACCCGGCCCGGCCCGCCGAGCACTGGGCCGCGGACTCGCCGTCGTAAACTTGGTTCCCATGGGAACTGATCTGAACTTCACCAAGGGCCACGGCACCGGGAACGACTTCGTGCTCTTCGCCGACCCCGACGGGCAGATCGAGCTCACCCCGGACCAAATCCGGGCCGTCTGCGACCGCCGTTTCGGGATCGGCGGCGACGGCATCATCCGTGCCGTGCGCTCCCGCAGCCTGCCCGCCGGGGCGGCGGCCCTCGCCGAGGACGACCAGGCGGAATGGTTCATGGACTACTGGAACGCCGACGGCACGGTCTCGGAGATGTGCGGCAACGGCATCCGGGTCTACACCCGGTTCCTGGTCGAGCAGGGTCTGGCCGTTCTCGAACGCGGTGAGACGCTCAGCATCGGCACCCGCGGGGGCGTGCGCGATGTGCAGCGCGGCGCCGCCGGCTATCAGGTTGACCTCGGCCGGTGGCGGCTCGACGGTGGAGAGCCGCTCGTTCGAGCCAGGAACCTTCCCGTCGCCCGGCCCGGCCTGGGCATCAACGTGGGCAACCCGCACGTCGTCGTCGCCCTCGCGGACGAAGACGAGCTGCTGGGCGCCGACCTGACCGTCGTGCCCCAGCTCGATCCCGCCCCGGCCGCCGGAGCGAACGTCGAATTCGTGCTGCCCGGCGACCCGCTCGTCGTGAACGGGGTCGGACGCATCCGGATGCGCGTGCACGAGCGCGGCAGCGGCGAGACGCTGTCCTGCGGCACGGGCGCCGCGGCCGCCGCCCTGGCCACCCGGCACTGGGCCGGCGCCGGGGCCCCCCACCAGTGGCAGATCGAGGTCACCGGGGGAGTGCTGGGCGTGCGCATGTTCCCGACCGAAGACGGCGAGCACGTCTCCCTGTCGGGCCCCGCGGAGCTCGTCTTCGACGGGGTCTTCCGCCTGAACTGAGTCGCCGCCTGAACTGACCTGCGCGGCGCGCTAGCGGGGCTGCTCGGCCTGCCGCTGGACCCGAAGCACGCGGAAGCCCTTGCTGATGGCCCGGCGAGACGTGGTGAATTCCGAAGGAAGGTCGCCGTCGAGCCAGCGCTGCAGGGAATCGGAGCCGAGGTTGCGCTGCACGACCAGCCAGGCATCCGAGTCCGGCTCCAAACGCGGCAACCAGGTGCGCAGCATCGAGTGCAGCTCGGTCTTGCCGACCCGGATCGGCGGGTTGGACCAGATGGTGCGGAAACTGACGTGGGCGGGAACCTGCTCGGGCAGGACCGCCGTGACGTTGGTGAGGCCCAGCTTCTCGGCGTTCAGGCGCACCAGGTCGAGCGCGCGTTCGTTCACGTCGACGGCCCAGATCGTGGCGCGGGGCGAGGCGAGAGCCAGGTGCAGGCTGATCGGGCCCCAGCCGCAGCCCAGGTCGAGGAAGTCGCCCCCGGGCGGCGGGGTGGGCGCGTTGTTCAGCAGAACCTGGGTGCCGGTGTCGATGTGGTCGGGGCTGAAGACGGAATTGGCGGTGGTCAGCTCGCGTTCCTGGCCTCCCAGTTGTACGCTCACCTGACGGAGTTTGAGGGTGCTGTCGGGTGCCGGGGTGAAATAGTGGTCGGAAGGCATAAAGGGAACTTATCCTGCTTCGAGGAACTAATGTTAAAGCAATGACTGAGTCAAACTTGCCAGGCGACACCGACGACGTGGTCGCACGCGTCCTCGCCAGCGCCGACAGCAAAGCCGCCGGATACTCACTGTTCCGCAGCGGCAGCGCGCAGGCCCTGCAGGCCGAATCCGCCGAGTCGCACGACGGTGAGGGCCACGACGGCGCGCAGCTCGACCGGGAAGACCGCAACGCCCTGCGCCGGGTGCCCAGCCTCTCCACCGAGCTCGAGGACGTCACCGAGGTCGAATACCGCCAGCTGCGGCTGGAGAACGTGGTGCTGATCGGGCTGTACACCCACGGCACCGTCGCCGACGCCGAGAACTCGATGCGGGAACTCGCTGCGCTGGCCGAAACCGCCGGCGCGACCGTGCTCGACGGCCTGATGCAGCGCCGGTCCAAGCCGGACGCCAGCACCTACCTCGGCAAGGGCAAGGCCGAAGAGGTGGCCGGCATCGTCAAGGCGATGGGCGCCGACACAGTCATCGCCGACACCGAGCTCGCGCCCAGCCAGCGCCGCGCGCTCGAGGACGTCGTCAAGGTCAAGGTCATCGACCGCACCGCCGTGATCCTCGACATTTTCAGCCAGCACGCGAAGAGCCGTGAGGGCAAGGCACAGGTCGAACTGGCCCAGCTCGAATACCTCCTGCCGCGCCTGCGCGGCTGGGGCGACTCCATGTCCCGCCAGGCCGGTGGACAGGTCGGCGGCGCGGGCGCCGGCATGGGCTCGCGCGGCCCCGGTGAGACCAAGATCGAACTCGACCGCCGCCGCATCCACACCCGGATGTCCCGGCTGCGCAAGCAGATCCTCGAGATGAAACCCGCCCGCGAAGCCAAGCGGGCCAACCGCAAGCGCAACGCCGTGCCATCCGTTGCCATCGTCGGCTACACGAACGCCGGCAAGTCGAGCCTGCTCAACCGCATCACCCGGGCGGGCGTGCTCGTCGAAAACTCCCTCTTCGCCACCCTGGACGCCACCGTGCGCAAGTCCACGACGGCCGACGGGCGCCTGTACACCCTGACCGACACCGTCGGTTTCGTGCGCAACCTGCCCCACCAGCTGGTGGAGGCGTTCCGGTCCACTCTCGAAGAGGTCGCCGACGCCGACGTCATCGTGCACGTCGTCGACGGTTCACACCCGGACCCGTCGAGCCAGCTGTCGACGGTGCGCGAGGTGATCGGCGAGGTCGGCGCACGGGAGATCCCCGAAGTGGTGGTCTTCAACAAGAGCGACCTGATCAGCGACGACGACCGGCTCGTGCTGCGCGGCCTCTGGCCCCAGGGCATCTTCGTGTCGGCGCGGAGCGGCGAGGGCATCGAGGAACTGCTCGCCGAGATCTCCGACCTGCTTCCTCGACCCGGCATCCGGCTGGACCTGCTCATCCCCTACGAGCACGGCGACCTGATCGCCCTGCTGCACGACCAGGGGCAGGTGCTCGCGACCGAGTACGCCGAGACGGGCACCCGGGTCACGGCCCTCGTGACGGCCGAGATCCAGCCGCAGTTCGCGGATTTCGTCGTGCTGCCCGCCGTCACCGACTGACCGCGTCACAATCCGTCACCGACTGGCGACGTCCCGCGCGGCGTTGTTAGAGTGTCTCCAATCGTTGCCGCCGAGGTCTGTCCTCGGTGGCATGGAGCGACAGCCGAGCCCGGCGCCCGCCCGCGAACACCCGCCAGGCGCGCCCGGCGGTCCGCGGCCGCCCGGCCAGCCCAGTGCCTGGCACTGGCTTCTGTCGAATGAGGAACACATGTCCACCACTTCGGAGCCCGACTGCGGGAGGATCCCGTTCTCTTTCGAGCTGTATCCACCGAGATCGGATGCCGCCGCAACCGCCCTGCACGCGACCATCGCCACCATGGCCTCGGCCGGGCCGGACTTCATCTCGGTGACCTATGGGGCGAACGGGTCCTCCCGCAGCTCCTCGCTCGAGGTGCTCACCCACATCCTGAAGACCACGACGGTCGATCCGATGGCCCACCTCACCTGCGTGGGCTCGTCCAGCCTGGAGGCGAGCCGGCTGATCCGCGAATTCCTGGATGCCGGCGTGCGCAGCTTCCTCGCCCTGCGCGGGGACCCGCCCGAGGGCGCCGGCGAGGGCGAGGCGTTCCTCGGCGACCTGGGCAGCGCGGCGGAACTGGTGCAGCTGATCCACCGGGTGCAGGCGGAGCGGGTGCCCTATCGGGAGACGGTCATCCCCGGCATCCCGGGCGCCCGGGCGGTGAAGACCGAACGGGAGAAGGTGCGTATCGCCGTCGCCGCGTTCCCGAATGGTCACCCGCGGTCACGGTCCACCTCGCAGGACATCGACACCCTGCTGGCCAAGCAGGCCGCCGGGGCGAACCTCGCCATCACCCAGCTGTTCTTCCACGCCGACAACTATCTGAGCTTCATCCAGCGGGCCCGGACGGCCGGGGTCGAATTCCCCATCCTGCCCGGGATCATGCCGGTCACCAGTCCGGCCCGGCTGCGCCGCATCCTCGAGCTCTCCGGCGAGGAGCTGCCCTCCGAGCTGGCCATCCAGCTCGAAGTGGAGCCGACCCGGGAGGGACAGCGGGAGATCGGCACCCGTCACGCCACCGACCTCGCCCGTGAGCTGATCGCGGGCGGCGCCCCCGGCCTCCACCTGTATGCCTTCAACCAGGCCGACACCGTTCTCGCCGTTCTGGCCGGGGCCGGTCTGATCAAACCCGTCCTCGGTTAGACGGAGCGCAGGACGGCGACGACCTTGCCGAGGATCTCGGCGTGGTCGCCGACGATAGGTTCGAAATTGGAGTTCCGCGGGAGCAGCCAGGTGTGACCATCGCGCTGGCGGAAGACCTTGACGGTGGCTTCGTTGTCGAGCATGGCGGCGACGATCTCGCCGTTCTCCGCCGTCTTCTGCTGACGCACCACGACCCAGTCGCCGTCCATGATGGCCGCGTCGATCATGGATTCGCCCGCGACCTTGAGCATGAACAGCTCGCCCTTGCCCACCAGCTGGCGGGGGAGCGGGAAGATCTCGTCGATCTGCTGTTCCGCGGTGATCGGGATGCCGGCGGCGATGCGCCCGACGAGGGGGACCATCGCGGCGTCGCCCACCTGGGCGCCCGAGTGGAAGCTTTCCGTGCTGCTTGACGAGGCATCCTCGGGCGACTGCGGAATCTCGATCAGCACCTCGAGGGCGCGGGGGCGATTGGGGTCCCGGCGGAGGTACCCGCTCAGCTCGAGCTGGTTGAGCTGGTGCGTGACGCTTGAGAGCGAGGACAGGCCGACGGCGTCGCCGATCTCGCGCATGCTCGGCGGGTAGCCGCGCTGGCTGACCGAGCGCTGAATGACGTCCATGATCGCGAGCTGTTTCTCGCTCAGGCTCTTGCGCCGTCTCGTCCCGCTTTTTTCGCGGGGGCCGCTGGGGTCTTGGGCCACGATTGTCGCTCCTCGTCTCGGGCTGCGCGCGGCCCCGGTAGGCGGTGATCACCGGGCCGCGAGCGAATGTCGGGGGTGCCTGATTGTGTTGCAACCAGACACTCGAAACTGTATCCACCTCCGCGCGGATAGACAAACATTCATTCGAGTGTGTCGCAAGTTTTTTTGAGGAATTTCTTCAAAAGGGCTTGATTGTTCGAATAATCGAATATACATTCGGAACATAGGTTCGCATCCGGCTCTCCCGGCCGAGAGCCGGATGCGACTTAACACAGGAGGTTCGACATGAGCACTGCATTCACCATGAGTTCTGCCCTCGGTCTGAGCGGCGCACTCGATCTGAGCACCGCACCCGACGCGAGCGCCGCCCAGGGGCTGCGCGTCGCCACCGGGCGCAGCACCCTGCGCATCACCCGGCGCGGACGCATCGTCCTGACCATGCTGGTTTCGGTTCCGCTCGTCGCCACGGCACTGGCCGTCGCCCTCAACGGGGGCATCGCCGTCGCCGAGAATTCGAACGTGGGCGGTCGTGTCGCCACGGCCTTCGAGTACGTGACCGTCCAGTCCGGGCAGTCCCTGTGGGAGCTGGCCGAGACCGTCGCCCCGACCTCGGACCCGCGTGAGGTGATCGCGGAGATCGTCAGCCTCAATCAGCTGCCGTCCGACAGCGTGCAGCCCGGTCAGCGTCTCGCCCTGCCGAACGAGTACTGACCTTTTCAGTAATATGGGGGGAGTGACCAGTCTCAACGACCTGCCCCTCCGTGACAATCTGCGCGGACTCACTCCCTACGGGGCGCCCCAGCTTCATGTTCCGGTGGCCTTGAACGTGAACGAGAACACGCACGGCATCCCCGCCGCGGTGGCCGACGACATCGCCGCGGCCCTCGCCGTGGCCATCCGCACGGTCAACCGGTACCCGGACCGCGAGTTCACCGAACTGCGGGACTCCCTGGCCCGCTACCTCGGGCACGGGTTGACCCGGAACAACATCTGGGCGGCCAACGGCTCCAACGAGGTGCTGCAGCAGGTGCTGCAGGCGTTCGGCGGCCCCGGCCGCTCCGTTCTGGGCTTCGCGCCGACCTACTCGATGTATTCCCTGCTCGCCTCCGGCACCGGAACCCGCTGGATCGCCGGCGGTCGCGACGCTGACTTCGAACTGTCCCCGGCCACGGCCGTCGAATGGGTCGACCGGGTGGCACCGGACCTCGTCTTCCTGTGCTCCCCGAACAACCCCACCGGCACCCCCCTCTCCCTGGAGACGATCGAGGCCGTCTACAACGCGACCGACGGAATCGTCGTGGTCGACGAGGCCTACGCCGAGTTCGGTCCGGATGGCTCGCCCAGCGCGATGAGCCTGCTGCCCGGGCGCGAGCGTCTGCTCGTGTCCCGCACCATGAGCAAGGCCTTCGCCTTCGCCGGGGCCCGCGTCGGCTACCTCGCGGCCGACCCGGCTGTGACGGATGCCCTGCGCCTGGTTCGCCTGCCGTACCACCTGTCTGCGCTCACCCAGGCGGCCGCGGTGGCCGCCCTGGCGCACTCGCCGGAGATGCTCGCCATGGTCGACGACATCCGTGGCCAGCGGGACCGGCTCGTCAGCGAACTCGCCCGCCTCGGCTACACCCCCCTCCGCAGCTCGAGCAACTTCGTTCTCTTCGGCGGCGTGGAGGACCCGCGGGCGACCTTCGAGGCGCTCCTGGCCCTGGGCATCCTCGTGCGCGACATCGGGATCAGCGGTCACCTCCGCGTCACGGCGGGCACCGAGGCCGAGACCACGGCCTTCCTCGAGGCCCTCGAGGGCCTCGGACGGCAGTGAACACCCCGGGCCAATAAACTAAACGGCATGAGCTTCTCTTCAGCGTCCACCTCGCCCCGCTTCGCCCACCTGCAGCGTGAGACGAGCGAGTCCAGCATCGACCTGTCGCTCAACCTCGACGGCACCGGTGAATCCGACATCCAGACATCCGTGCCGTTCTACGACCATCTGCTCACCGCGTTCGCCAAGCACTCCCTGACCGACCTCACCGTGCGCGCCCGCGGCGACATCGACATCGACGTGCACCACACGGTGGAGGACGTCGGTATCCTGCTGGGCCAGGCCATCAAGCAGGCCCTCGGTGACAAATCCGGCATCTCCCGCTACGGCGACGCCCTCGTGCCCCTCGACGAGGCCCTCGTGCAGGCGGTCGTCGACATCTCCGGCCGCCCCTACCTTGTGCACACGGGAGAGCCGGACGGCTTCGAGTACCACCTGATCGGCGGCCACTTCACCGGGTCGATGGTGCGTCACGTGTTCGAGGCGATCGCCTTCAACGCCGGCCTGACCGTGCACGTGACCGTGCAGGGCGGCCGCGACCCGCACCACATCGCCGAGGCCGAGTTCAAGGCCTTCGCCCGCGCCTTCCGGCAGGCCAAGGCACTCGACCCGCTCGTCTCCGGCATCCCGTCGACCAAGGGTGCGCTGTGACCAGCGTCGTCGTCTTCGACTACGGCACGGGCAATGTGCACTCCGCCGTGAAGGCGCTCGAACTGGCCGGGGCCGACGTCACCCTGACCCGCGACCGCAAGCAGGCGCTCGAAGCCGACGGGCTGGTCGTTCCCGGCGTCGGCGCGTTCAGCGCGGTCATGGACGCCCTCAGGGAGGTCAGGGGCGACGAGATCATCGACCGCAGGATCGCCGGCAGCCGGCCGGTCCTGGGCATCTGCGTGGGCATGCAGGTCTTGTTCGAGCACGGCGTCGAACGCGGCGTCGACACCGAGGGTCTGGGCGAGTGGCCCGGCACCGTCACCCAGCTGCGCGCGCCGGTGCTGCCGCACATGGGCTGGAACACCGTCACGCCCGACCCGGACTCCGTCCTGTTCCGGGGGCTCGAGGGTGAGCGCTTCTACTTCGTGCACTCCTACGCCGCGCAGGAGTGGACCCTGGAGGTCATGCCTCCCTTCCCGAAGCCGCGCCTGACCTGGGCCGAGCACGGGGGCCCGTTCCTGGCCGCGGTCGAGAACGGACCGCTCGTGGCCACCCAGTTCCACCCGGAGAAATCCGGGGAGGCGGGCATCCGTCTGCTCTCGAACTGGCTCGGCTCCCTGCACGACTAGCCGGCCGGCGCTGCTGCCCCGTCTCATCCGGTCAGCGCCCCGCCGTGACCGGCCCCAACCCGCGACCATCCGCACCGATTCCCCCGAACTGAGGACCACCATGACTCCGAACACCCCCGCTCCGCGTCTCGTTCTGCTGCCGGCCGTCGATGTGGCCGACGGCAAAGCCGTGCGCCTGACCCAGGGTGAGGCCGGCACCGAGACCAACTACGGCGACCCCGTCGACGCGGCCCTGGACTGGGCTCGCCAGGGCGCAGAGTGGATCCACCTGGTCGACCTGGACGCCGCCTTCGGCCGCGGCACCAACACCGCGGTGATCCGCGACGTCATCCGTGAGGTCACCGGGGTCAAGATCGAGCTCTCCGGCGGCATCCGCGACGACGCGTCGCTGGACGCGGCCCTGAACGCGGGCGTGAGCCGGATCAACCTCGGCACCGCGGCGCTGGAGAACCCGGAGTGGGCGGCGCAGGTCATCGCCCGTCACGGCGACGCCGTCGCCGTCGGCCTCGACGTGCGCGGCACCACCCTCGCGGCCCGCGGCTGGACCAAGGAGGGCGGCGACCTCTGGCAGGTCCTGGCCCGCTTGGAGGAGGCCGGCTGCTCCCGCTACGTCGTCACCGACGTGACCAAGGACGGCACCCTGCAGGGCCCCAACATCGACCTGCTCCGCCAGGTGATGGAGCGCACCGACAAGCCGGTCGTCGCCTCCGGCGGCATCTCCAGCCTGGACGACCTCCGCGCGCTGCGCGAGCTCGTGCCCCTCGGCCTCGAAGGCGCGATCGTGGGCAAGGCCCTGTACGCGGGGGCGTTTACCCTGGGCGAGGCGCTGGATGTCGCGGGCGCGTAACCTCGGCTCGACCGGCCTGCCCGGCGGACCTGGCGGAGCGGGCGGACCCGGGGGGCCTGGTGACTCCGCCGGGCAGCCGTGGGCCGGCCGGGAATTCGAGACCAACGAGCATGCCGAGGACGACGGCCTTGCCCCGGCTCCGCTGCTGGCGGCACTGCGACTTTTCCGCGACCGGGAGGCCGGCGAGGAAGCGGTGATCGACGCCATCCGTGACTCGCGGCTGCTCGTGCCCCTGGTGACCCGGCTCGGCGACTCGGCCACGACTTCGGCCGGGCTGCTCATCGACAAAACGCAGGAACTCTCGATCATCACCGTGGCGGGGCCCGACGGCCGCACGGTGCTGCCCGTGTTCTCCTCGACCGCCGCGATGGCGGCCTGGAACGCGGATGCCCGACCCGTGCCGTCCGACGGCATCCGGGTCGCCCTGGCCGCGGCGCAGGAGAACACCGACCTCGTCGTGCTCGACCCCACCGCGGACACCGAGTTCGTCGTGCGCCGGCCGGCGCTGTGGGCCATCGCCCAGTCGAAGCCGTGGACGCCCAGCTACGCCAGCCGCGAGGTCGCGGATGCCTTCACCGCCTCGGTCGGCACGGAGCTGAGCGTGCTCGGCGTGCATCTGGCCGCGGGCGACCCGACCGGTCGCCTGGCCGGACCCGAGCTGCTCGTGCGCCTCGAACTGGTCGACGGGCTGACCCAGGCCGAGCTCGACGCCACGCTCGCCCGGCTCGCCGCCCGCTGGTCGGCCAGCGACGTGATCGCGACCCAGGTGGATTCACTCAAGGTGCAGCTCGCCGCGTCGGCGTAGCTCGGCTGCTCGCTCGCCCGCCCGCCCGCTCGCCGGCCCGCTCGCCCGCCGGCCCGCTCGCTCGCCCGCC